>DASURJ010000320.1:0-4041 GCA_036280115.1 Gemmatimonadaceae bacterium | reverse complement strand
GAACAACATGCAGTGTACGACGTGGTTCGCCGGGCGAACGAGACGGCGGCCGCGGAAGTTCGGGCGGGACTGAAAGGGCGAGAGGCGGACGCGCTCGCGCGTGACTACATTGAGCGCTGTGGGTACGGCGAGGAGTTCGGCCACGGGCTGGGTCACGGCCTGGGACTCGAGGTGCACGAAGCCCCGAGACTCGCGCGGACCGCTGATGGCGTGCTGTCGGCGGGGGCCGTCGTGACGATCGAGCCCGGGATCTACCGGCCAGGGTGGGGGGGCGTTCGCATCGAGGATGATGTGCACCTCACGGCGAACGGTCCCGAGCTCCTCACGCAGTTCACCCACGAGCTCCTGGAGCTCGCGTGAACCCGGAAGGGAGCCACTCGTCCATAGGGATATGATCGACCTCCGCTACGTCAAGAAGCTCATCGAGATGATGGATGGATCCTCGGTCGATTCGGTGGAAATCACCTCGGATAAGGGGATGAAGATCCGCATCTCGAAGACGCCGCAGCAGCGGGGCACGGTGCAGATACCAACACCTGTGCCGATGCCCGCGCTCCTGCCTGCGGCGCAGCCCAGCGCGTCAGCGCGCATGACGCCCGCGGATGGTACGGTCGCCGTCGCCGAGACGGAGGCGTCACCGAAAGTGGAGGCGCCGAAGACGAAGCTGCTCGAAGTGAAGTCCCCCATGGTCGGCACGTTCTACGCGGCGCCGGAGCCCGGCGCCAAGCCGTACGTGTCGGTCGGCTCTCGCATCGCCAAGGGGCAGATCCTCTGCATCATCGAGGCGATGAAGATCATGAACGAGATCGAGTCGGAGTTCTCGGGCGTGATCTCGGAGATCGCGGTTCAAGACGCGCACCCCGTCGAGTACGGGCAGGTGCTCTTCAGGATTGATCCCAATGGCTAATCCCACGGTCGCGACCGATCATCAGGACGCCACGCCGGCACAGCCGCGCGCGGCGTTCAACTTCAAGGCGATCCTGCAGCAGATGGTGCAGCTGAACGCCTCGGACCTTCACCTGAAGGTCGGCCGCCCGCCGACGCTCCGCGTGAACGGCGACCTCTCGCCGCTCCCCCTGCCGGCGCTCCGCCCCGAGGACCTCACGGCCCTCGCGAAGGAGCTCATGACGCCGAAGCAGGTGAAGGAGTTCAGCGAGTATCGCGAAGCGGACTTCGCGACGGGCGTTCCGGGGATCGGCCGCTTCCGTGTGAATGCGTACCAGCAGCGCGGGACCATCGCGTTCGCGCTCCGAACGATTCCGCACACGGCGAAGACGGTCGCCGAGCTGAACCTGCCGGCCGTGGTCGAGGAGATCTCGATGCGGCCGCGCGGGCTCGTGCTCGTCACCGGTATCACCGGGTCGGGGAAATCAACGGCCCTCGCCTCGATGATTCAGCACATCAACGAGCGCCGCTACGCCAACATCATCACGATCGAGGACCCGATCGAGTTCCTGCATCGCGACAACCGATGCCACATCAATCAGCGCGAGGTCGGTACGGATACGGGGAGCTTCGCGCAGGCACTGCGGCGCGTGCTGCGTCAGGATCCGGACGTCATCCTGCTCGGTGAGATCCGAGACCTCGACACGCTCGAGACGGCGCTGAAGGCCGCGGACACCGGGCACCTCGTCTTCTCGACGCTGCATACGACGGACGCGACACAGACCATCAACCGCGTGCTGTCGTTCTATCCTCCGCACCAGCAGTCGGAGGTGCGGTTCGCGCTGTCCACCGCGCTCGCCGCGGTCATCTCACTCCGCCTGGTCCCGCGGACCGACCGGCCGGGGCGCGTCCCGGCGGCCGAAGTCCTCATCAACACCGCCGCGGTCCGCGAGCAGATCCGCGACCTCAACGCGACGCTCAACATCCCCGACCTGATCAAGGAGGGGACGACGCAGTACGGCATGCAGAGCTTCGACCAGTCGCTCATGCAGTGGTACACGAAGGGCGTGATCTCGTACGAGAGTGCCCTGTTCTACGCCAGCAATCCGAGCGAATTTGCGTTGCGGGTGCAGGGCGTTGCCGGGTCGAGCGACACGAGCTGGGACGGTTTCCAGACCGCGACGGCGCCCTAGGCTTGCCGCGCCTCGGCGCCGTTTCATCTTCCAGAGCGTGACCACTACTGCGAACCGATTGCCGGCGAGCGGGCCTGAGCCGCTTGTGGTGCTGTCGGCCGCTCACCGTTAGGCCGTCGGCACCGCCGAATGTTCAAGAAAATCTTGATCGCGAACCGCGGCGAGATCGCGCTGCGCGTCATTCGCGCATGCCGTGAGCTCGGCATCGAAACGGTCGCGGTGTACTCCGAAGCGGACCGCGAGTCGTTGCACGTCCGCTTCGCCGACGACGACGTGTGCATCGGGCCCCCGCCGGCGCGTGATTCCTACCTCAAGATCCCGCGGATCATCGCGGCCGCCGAGATCACCGGGGCCGACGCGATCCACCCAGGCTACGGCTTTCTCGCCGAGAACGCCGAGTTCGCCGAGACGTGCCAGGCGTCCAACATCGCGTTCATCGGCCCGACCGCGGACCAGATCCGCACGATGGGTGACAAGGCGGCCGCGCGGAAGGCGATGGCCGACGTCGGCGTCCCGATCGTGCCCGGCACGCCCGGACCGGTCGAGGATCCGGACGAAGCGCTCGCCTTCGCCAAGGAGATCGGCTTCCCGGTCATCATCAAGGCCGCCGCGGGCGGTGGTGGCAAGGGCATGCGGGTCGCGCGCGCCGCGGATGACTTTTCCCGCGCGTTCCAACTCGCCCGGTCGGAGGCGCTGTCGGCGTTCGGGAACGGCGACGTCTACGTCGAGAAATACCTGTCACGCCCGCGTCACGTCGAATTCCAGATCCTTGGCGATCGTCACGGGAACGTGATTCATCTCGGCGAGCGCGATTGCTCGGTGCAACGCCGCCATCAGAAGCGGATCGAGGAGGCGCCGAGTCCCGCGGTCACGCCCGAGCTGCGCGTCGAGATGGGAGGCGCCGCAGTACGCGGCGCGAAGGCCATCGAGTACGTGGGCGCCGGCACCATCGAGATGCTGCTCGACGAGGACGGGTCGTACTATTTCATGGAGATGAACACGCGCATTCAGGTCGAGCATCCCGTCACCGAAATGCTGACCGGCGTGGACCTGGTGAAGGAGCAGATCCGCGTCGCCAGCGGGGAACCGCTGTCGGTTCGCGAGCTGCCAGCGCTGCGCGGCCACGTGATCGAATGTCGCATCAACGCCGAGGACCCGAGCCGGAACTTCCAGCCCTCTCCGGGCCGCATCGATTCATTCCACCCGCCCGGGGGTCCGGGCGTTCGCCTCGACACGCACGTCTACGCCGGATACACGGTCCCACCGTTCTACGACTCGCTGCTCGCGAAGCTCATCTGCCAGGGACGCACGCGCGACGAGGCGATCACGCGAATGCGCGTGGCGCTCGACAGCTTCATCATTGAGGGGGTGACCACGACGGCGCCGTTCCTGGGTCGCGTCATGCAACACCCGTCCTTCGTTGCGGGGGATGTCGATACGAAGTTTCTCGAGCGCGAAGGACACTTGATGAAGGAGCCAGGCTGAGTGCGGTTGGACGTTTTCTTCGGCGGACACCTCATCACGCCGGCGGACATCCAGGGGCGCGTCGTTCTCGTACTGGATGTGCTGCGCGCATCGACCACCGTCGCGGTGGCGCTGGCGAACGGCGCGCGGGCCGTGATCCCGTTCGAGAGCTCGGACGAAGTCGTAGCGCGGGCGAAGCAGTTCGAGCGCTCCGACGTCCTGCTCGCGGGCGAGCGAAAGATGAAGCCGATCCCCGGATTCGACCTCGGCAACTCGCCGCGCGAGTACACGCGCGAGGAGGTCGAGGGGAAGACCGTGCTGCTCACCACGACGAACGGAACGGTCGCGCTCGTCGGGCTGCAGGGCGCACGTGACGTCGTCGTCGCGTCCTACGTCAACTATTCTGCGGTCTCGGCGATGATGCGCGCGGCAGCCCGGGGCGCCGCGGACTTGAGCATCGTGTGCGCGGGCCGTGATCGCCAGTTCGCGCTCGAGGACG
>DASURJ010000319.1:0-8360 GCA_036280115.1 Gemmatimonadaceae bacterium | reverse complement strand
AATCGTCGGATCCGCGCTGATCGGCATCGTTGCCGGAAGCTTCCCCGCGCTCGCGCGAACGCAACAACCGCAACCGACGCCACCCGGGCAGCAGCCCGGCGCTGGCGCGCAGCAAGGCGGCCAGCAGGGGCAACAGCCGCGCCGCCCGCGCCCGTATGCGCAGGTCATCACCAACCGGGCGATCACCGACTCTGGTGGCATCACGACGCACCGTGTCGACGGGCGCTACTACTTCGAGGTCCCGGATTCGCTCGTCAGGCGCGATTTCCTGCTCGTGTCGCGTGTAGCGGGCGTTCCGGCGGGCATCGGGGGTTTCACCTCGGCAGGCACTTCCATCGAGGAGCGACTGGTTCGATGGGAAAGGGCTGGCGACCGTCTGGTGCTGCGGAGCCTCGCAGTCAGCGCGTACGCCGACGATTCCCTGCCCATCGCGAGGTCAGTCGCCGAGAACAACGTCGGGCCCATCCTCGCGGCGTTCCCGATTCAGGCGTACGGGCGTGACAGCCTCACGTACGTCGTGGACGTCACCGATTTCTTCAGCGGTGACACGCCCGCCATCAGCGGGCTGACGCCAGCCCAGCGACGGCAGTTTCAGGTACGACGCCTCGATCCGTCGCGCAGCTTCGTGAACACGGTGAAGTCGTTCCCGCTCAACATCGAGGTGAGGCACACACAGACGTTCGATGCGTCGGAGCCTCCGGGCGATCGCACGTCGGGCGCGATCTCGCTCGAGATGCGACAGTCGATTGTGCTGCTTCCAAAGCAGCCGATGCGCCCGCGGTACGCCGATCGCCGCGTCGGCTTCATGAGCGTCGAGCGCGTGAACTACGGCCTCGACGAGCAGAAGGCGGCGACGCAGGCGTTCATCCGGCGGTGGCGGCTCGAGCCGAAGGATCCGGCAGCGTATGCGCGCGGCGAGCTGGTCGAGCCGGTCAAGCCGATCGTGTACTACCTCGACCCGGCCACGCCAGCGAAGTGGCGCCCGTACGTGCGCGCGGGCATCGAGGACTGGCAGAAGCCGTTCGAGGCCGCCGGATTCAAGCGCGCGATCATCGCGATGGATCCACCCACGCCCGAGCAGGATCCCGACTGGGATCCCGAGGACATTCGCTACTCCGTCGTCCGATGGGCCGCGAGTCTCGTCCGCAACGCCGTGGGCCCCAGTACCGCCGACCCGCGCACGGGCGAGATCATCGAGAGCGACATCACCTGGTATCACAATCACATGCGGTCGTACCGCAACCGCCTCCTCATCGAGACCGGCGCCTCGAACCCCGCCGCACGCACGCTCGAGATTCCCGAGGAGCTCATGGGCGAGACGATGCGCAAGGTGATCACCCACGAGGTGGGGCACGCGTTAGGCCTGCCGCACAACATGGTTGCGTCGTCCTCGTTCCCCGTGGACTCGCTCCGCAAGGCGTCGTTCACCCGCAAGTACGGGGTGTCGGCAACCATCATGGATTACGCCCGCCAGAACTACGTCGCGCAGCCGGGTGATGGACTCGAGCCGAAGGACTACATCCGTCGCCTCGGGCCGTTCGACGACTGGGTCATCAACTGGGGTTATCGCGTGATCCCCCAGGCAGCCACGCCGGACGACGAGCGGGTGACCCTCAACGACTGGTACGCGAATCAGAAGGGCCCGATGCCGTACCGCTACGTGCCGCAGCAGCTCGGGAGCGTCGACCCGCGGTCGCAGACCGAGGACCTCGGCGATGACCCCGTCCGCGCCAGCGGCTTCGCCGTCGCGAACCTCAAGCGCGTCGTGCCCAATCTCGTGAAGTGGACCACGAAGCCTGGTCGCGACTACGAGGACCTCTGGGAGATCTACGGCGAGACTGTCGGCATGTGGTCCAACTACATGGGGCACGTCGTCACGCTCATCGGCGGCGTCCACGTCGACTTCAAGACGGCGGACCAATCGGGCCCCGTGTACCGCCCGGTCTCGAAGGCGCGCCAGGAGGCGGCGCTCGAGTTCATTGCGGAGAATGTCTTCGAGACCCCAACGTGGCTCCTACCCGAAGACGTCCTCTCGCGGATCGGACCGCCGGTTGGCGGCGCGGCGCTCACCACCCGCCAGGCGAACATCGTCGGGCAGCTCCTCGACCCGCGGCGTCTGGGCCGCCTGGCCGACTCCGAGCTCCTCGCGGCAAACCCGTACCCGCTCGCCGAGTACATGAGCGACGTCCGGCGTGCCGTCTGGGGAAGTCCCGGAGCGAATCCCGACGCGAACCGGCGCACGCTCCACCGGGTCTACCTCGAGCGACTCGACGCACTCATCTCGCCGCCGACACCGCCGGCGGGCGCCCAGGGCGGCCTGGGCGGGGGTGGGGGCGGCGGCGGGCCACAGCAGCCGATTCCTCTTCTCACGATGCCTAACGTGCCCCGCACCGACCTGCCCGCGCTCGCCCGGGCCCAGGTACGCGCGATCCGGGAGGACGCCCGCCGGGCTGCCACCAGTGCGTCGTCGGCGGTACTGCGGGCCCACTGGCAGGACATCGGCGATCGCGCCGACCGGATCCTTGATCCGCGAGAGCGGTAGAATCGTCTAGTATCAGGAAAGCCCGCGCGCGCCTGACTGCTTTCTTACAGACGCGCCAGCCCTCGCGGGCCGGGTCCTGCATAAGTTTGCCGGCGGCGCTCCCATCAGGCCGCCGGCGAGCATTTCTGGCAGGCAGCGCGTATAGCAGAGGGCAGCCGACCTGCCCGGCGCCCAGCCGACATGGCGCCCATTTCGAGACGAACCCCCAAGAGGCGCGATGTCGCGACATCCACTTCTTTATAGTACGAGCATCAGGCTGGCTGTCCTTGTCCTCGCCGCGGCCTGTGGCGACGCGCGCGGTGCAGCCGACGGACCAGGCGGTGGCCGAGGCGGCGGTCCGGGCGGTCCCGGCAACCGGGGTGGAAACGACCGCCCCACCCCGGTCGAGGTCGTGACCGTGGGGCGCGGAACGGTCGCACGCACGAGCACTGTAGCGTCCATCCTCGAGCCGCTCCGCGCTGTCGGCGTGAATGCACAGCTGTCCGGACCGCTCCTCTCGGTGCGCGTTGAAGAGGGGAATTACGTCCGCGAGGGACAGGTGTTGGCCCAGATCGACGCCCGCGAGCTCGAGGCACAGGTCAAGAGTGCCGAGGCGTCCCTCGAGCTCGCCGAGTCGACGGCAAAGCGCTCCGACGAGCTCTACCGCCAACAGATCATCACGGCCGCGGAGTACGAGCGCGACCGCGCCGCACTCGCGAGCGCCACGGCAACGCTGGAGCAGCTTCGCACGCGGCTCGGATACGCAACGCTCCGGGCCCCAATGAGTGGCGTCATCACCGAAAAGCGGGTCGAGACGGGCGACATCGTGTCGCCGCAAACCCGCATCTTCTCTATCGCCGACGTGTCCGTGCTCGTGGCGCGGGCGATGGTGTCCGAGCTCGACGTGCCATTACTGCAGCGGGGCGGGACGGTTGATGTCACCGTCGATGCGCTCGGTGGCGCGCGAGTTCCTGGACGCATTCGTCGCGTGTTCCCTACCGCGGACAGCACCACTCGCCTCGTGCCCGTCGAAGTGGCGCTCACCGGCTCGTCGCTCGCCCAGCTTCGCCCGGGCTACACCGTGCGCGTCACGTTCAGGCTCGGCGCACGGGATGATGCCCTGCTCATCCCGACGCGGGCGGTGATGGGTCCGGCCGGCGCGCGTACCGTGATGATCGTACATGGCGGGATGGGAGTACGCCGGCCCGTCCGCGTCGGTCCCGACATCGATGGTCAGACCGAAGTGTTCGATGGTCTCGTGGTGGGCGACAGCGTCATCGTGGCCGGCCACATGCTGCTCCGCGAGGGCGCGGCGGTTCGCGTCGTGCCACCACTCTCGCCGCTCGAATCCTCTGTCGATGCGCCGAACCCGGCGCGCACGGAAAGCGTGACGGCTCGCCCTGCGACCGTCCGGAGGTCTGAATGAAGACGCACGAACACCGGCGAGGAATCGCCAGCTGGGCGATCAACCGGCCCATCGGCACGGTGATGCTGACGTCCACGCTGCTCGTGTTGGGACTCGTGTACGTGGGGCGGCTTCCGGTCGATCTGCTTCCGAAGATCGTGTACCCGAACGTCCGCGTTCAGGTGAACAACCCGGGCGTGGAGCCGGTCGTGCTCGAGGAGACGATCGCGAAGCCTCTCGAGTCGGCGCTGGGCATTACCGAGAACCTGAGGCGCATCCGGACGGACATCTCCGAGGGAAGCGTCGGAGTCAACCTCGAGTTCGCACTCGGCACGAACGTGGACTTCGCGCTGCAGGATGCCGCGAAGAACGTGGAGCGCATCCGGTCTCGCCTTCCCGAAGAAGCCGATCCGCCCACCATCACGAAGTGGGACCCGAGCCAGATGCCGATCTATTCCATCGCGTTCTCGTCGAGCGAGCGGAATCAGGTGGCGTTGCGCGAGTGGGTGGACCAGCGCCTTCGTCCTCAGCTGCTCGCGGTTCCGGGCGTGGCGGCACTCGACATCTCGGGGGGCCTGGTACGCGAGATCCAGGTGCAGATCGATCCCGATCGCCTCCGCGGTTACGGCCTGTCCGTGTCGCAGGTGATCAACGCGCTTCGGAACGAGAACCAGGATCTGGCGGCTGGACGCATAACGTCGGACGAGCGCGAGATCGTCGGCAAGACGGCCGGGAAATTCCGGTCGATCGCCGACATCAATGGGGTGCTGCTCACGGCGCCCACCGGCGCGCGCATCCCCGTCTCGGAAATCGCCACCGTCCGCGACACGATCCAGCAGCAGCGGTCGTGGGCGCGCCTCGATGGCCTCCCCGCCGTTCGCGTCCAGATCAGAAAGCAGCCGGAAGCCAACACCGTGGAGGTTGCGGATGGTGTGCAGGCGCGACTCGAGCTACTCGCGAACAGCGCGTTCATCCCGAAGGACGTCCGCTACGTCGTCACGTACGACCAGTCCGGGTTCATCCGGGACTCGCTGAACTCGGTTCGCGACGCCACGGTGCTCGGGGCGATTCTCGCCATGCTCGTGGTCGTCGTGTTCCTCCGGTCGTTCCGGAAGACGTTCATCATCGGCGTCTCGATCCCGCTCGCGATCCTCGCCACGTTCGTGATGATGGGAATGGGCGACCTGACGCTGAACATCATGTCGCTCGGCGGCCTCGCCCTGGGGACCGGCCTCCTGCTCGACAACGCGATCGTGATGCTGGAGAACATCTACCGGCGTCGCGAGGAGGATGGCCTGGACCCGGAGGAGGGCGCACATGTCGGCGCGGGGGAGGTCACCAGCGCCGTGGTGGCGTCCACCACTACGAACCTCGCGTCCGTTGCGCCATTTCTTCTGATCACCGGGTTGTCGGCGCTCGTGTTCCGCGAGCTCATTCTCACGATCTCGTTCGCCATCCTCGCTGCACTGCCGCTCGCGCTGACGCTCGTGCCGATGCTTGCGGCCCAGCTCGGGAAGGTCCGCTTCTCGAGCGGCCTGGAGCGCTTCCCTCCCCTTCGTGCATTCGACCGCGGACTCGCCGCGATGACGCGGCGCTACCGTGGAGTGGCGGAGGCGGCCGTTCGGCGTCGATGGTGGGTCCTCGGCGGAGCCCTGGCCGTGGCCGTTGGTGCCGGGTTCCTGGCCAGGACGTTCGACTCGGAGTTCCTGCCGCAGGTGGACGACGGCTCGGTGAGCGCGAACCTCCGTCTGTCCACTGGTTCGGCACCGAATCTCGCCAACCGGATGACGCTCGAGGTCGAGTCGCTCATGCGGGAGATGCCGAACGTTCGGAACGTATTCGCGACGGCCGGCGGGGGCGGTGGAGGTTGGGGAGGCGGCAGCGCTCGCGGCAACCTCGACATCCTCCTGGTCCCCCCGGACCAGCGGCAGATTACCGCCGACCAGTGGGTGCAGGAAGCGCAGCGTCGGATCGACGAGCGCGGGCTGGCTGGAGCGCGGATCTTCGTCCGTCCCCCACGCCTGCGCGGCATTCGCACCTCGAGCGACGGCGACGCGATCTCACTCGCTATTTTCGGCGACGAGTTGCCGCAGCTCGAGCAGCTCGGACGCGAGGCCGCCCAGCGGTTGCGCGGCGTTCCCGGCCTCGAGAATTTCGACGTGCAGACGGACGAAGGGTCGCCCCTACTCGCCATCGTCCTCGACCGCGAGCGGGCGCGGGCCTTGGGCCTCGACGTGGCCACCGTCGGTCAGACCGTGCGGACCGCGCTCGACGGCACCATCGCCACTCGTTATGCGCAGGGGAACTTCGAGTACGACGTTCGGGTGATGTTCCCACGAGACAAGTTCACCAGCGCGTCGGAGGTCAGCAACATCCTGCTATTCCCAGGCGGTCGCGGCAGTGACCCGGTCTTCCTGCGTGACGTCGCCGAGGTCCGTGCGGCCATCGGACCGACGAACATCAACCGCGAGAACCAGAACCGCGTGCTGCGCCTCTCGGGCGACGTGTTCACGGACATCGCCCCCGTGAGCGCCGTCGTGGATTCGGTGCGGGCGCGCCTCGCGTCGATGGCCATCCCCGATGGCTACGGGCTCGTGATCGGCGGCGACCACGAGGCGACGCAGGAGAGCAACCGTCAGATGATGCTGGTGGTGGCCCTGGCGATCTTCCTCGTCTTCGTCGTGCTGGCGGTCCAGTACGAGAGTCTCATCGACCCGCTGGTCATCCTGCTGGCGATCCCGCTCGGGATGGTCGGCGTGATCGCGACACTCGGCATTACGGGCACACCATTCAGCGCACCGGTGCTGCTGGGGATGATCCTGCTCGCGGGAATTGTCGTGAACAACTCCATCCTCCTCGTGGAGTTCGTCGAGCATTACCGGCGGGAGGAGGGCGCGCCGCCCGAGCAGGCGGTCGTCGAGGCGGGAGCAGTGCGCATGCGTCCCATCCTGATGACGACGTTCACCTCGCTGGTCGGTACGCTGCCCCTGGCGCTGGGACTCGGCTCGGGCGGCGAGTTGATGCGCCCGCTGGCCATCGCGGTCGTCGGCGGTCTGATCTTCTCGACCATGCTGACGCTTTTCGTCGTGCCGTGCGGGTACCTCGTGCTGCACGCGGCCGGCGATCGCCTCAAGGTGTGGCTGCTCGGCGACCGCGCGCGGCGCCCGGTGAGGACGCCGGAGCCGGAGGTGACGGCCGGCGACTAGGAGTCGGGCGTGTGCCTAACGCGCGCCCGGCGTACCGCCGCATCGTTTCCGCGACCCCCCAGTGGAACGCCAGGGCGCTCTCGGTCAGGTCCTGGCTGTACTGCTCGGGCACCAATGTCTCGTGCCCGAGTCGCTTGCCGAACCGTTTGCCGATGCGCTCCAGGCGCCAGTTGATCCGTAGGTTGAGCTCGTAGAGGAGGCGCATCGCGCGAAACGAGATCGCCTCGACGGGGCCGCGAAAGAGCGGGATGGGCGACACGAACCGCGAGAATGCCGCGTACGATGGCGGCGCCATGAGCTCGCTCAACGGCTTGTTGAACCACAACGGTTGCGTGATCGCCTTCTTGGTGCGGCCGAACGACTCCCGCGGAACTCCGATCTCCTCCAGCATCCGCCGCGGGATGGGACGATCGTAGTCGTTGCCGAGGGCCCATGGCCGCATGGCCGGGGAGTTCGAGATCGTGAAGATCGATGGATGCCGGATGTAGCCGGCCGTTGGCACGGGGAAGTGCACGAAGCCGACGCGCAGGCGAAACTCTCCAAGACTGCCGCCACCCGGGTAGAGCATCAGGAGCTCCGTGTTCACACGCCCCGTAACGCGGTTCCACACGGCATCCCCGAGATACCCGGTGAAGAACAGCGTGCGCGGGAGAACTCGCTCGAGCGGCGCGAACACAACCTCTTCCCCGCCTGTGCCACCAGCCAGAAACTCTGCCTCAGAAAGCGAGTCGAGCCTCAGGTACTCGAGGCGGTCGAACTCGAGCACGCGCAGGCCAATGCGCTCCGCGATGTCGCTCCCGCTGTCATCCTCCTCGTTGTAGCCCGGGCGTGCCCGGCCAAACGTGATCGCTTCGCTGGCGCCAACGTCGCGCGCGAGCAGCGCGCAGGCTGGGGAGTCGTACCCTGACGAGATCGTAGCCAGCGGAGTGAACGGGACCGTGCGAGCGGCGTCACTGGCGTTGGCTGCAACGCCCGCGACCATCGCTCTGAGGTAGCACAGATAATCCTCGTAGTCGCGGAACTCCGGAGGCGGCAGCGGCTTGTCGCGCACGTCGACGGACAGGTCCGGCCTCACGAGGACGTTCGCGTGGAAGAAGATCCGCACGTCTCGGCCGGCGCGCGTTCGCACGTGCCGTCGATACCGGCGATACCCCTTCATGTTGGTCATGAGCTCGAAGTGGTAGAACTTATGACCGGGATCTACCTCATCGTTCGCAGCCGCCAGGAG
>DASURJ010000318.1:0-3263 GCA_036280115.1 Gemmatimonadaceae bacterium | reverse complement strand
TCCAACCTGCGGGGCTCCAGGTCCAGCGAGCGCCGGCGCTGACGCGCTGACGGCGGGCAACGCCCCCGTCGCACCGGAGCCGAGTGCCCCGAGCGACGCCGCCTGCACGACGAGCGAAGGCCGGCGCTCCAGCTCGAATGCGAGCGCCTCCGTCTGCACGCAGAGCTTCCGGGTGTCGAGCCGCTTCTGCTCGAGCTCCATCCGCAGTTCCGCCTCGCGGATCGGCTCGCACGACGAGCAGTACGCCAGCTCCGCTTCGAACAGCGTCCCGTCCGTCGGGATCGTGATGCGGCGCCGGTCCGTCTGCCGCTCACCGGTCGGTGGTGCCTCGCGCAGCACGTCGCGGAGCATCAGTCTCAGGTCCTCCGTGAGGCCGTTGATGTCGTGCACCGACCGGAACGGTCCATTCGAACCAGTGCGCCACTCCACCGACAGCACGCGCGTGGTCGCCTCGTAGACTTCGTTCACGCGGCGGATGTAGTACGTCACGGCGTAACACTTGTTGTCGTTCCGGAACGTCCGCTGCGTCGTGGACCGATTCTCCTCCTCCTCGAACGTGCTGATCACGATCGAGCGCTCAGCCTCCACGGCCTGCGACGCCGTCGTGGCGAACTGCACGAACGTCTCGGACGCGGTGCGCGCCGAGGCGCCGCTCGCGAGGGTGGTCTCGGACACGGTCGAGACGTCGATGTCGCCCGACGGTGCGCCGAAGAATCCCGCCAGGCCTCCGCCGACGGAGATGCTCGCGTCCGATTCCTTGCGCGTCCTGCTCAGCGACTCCGCGTACGCGGACGCCGACGCCGACCGCCGCGCTTGCGAGAGCGCGCTCACCGTCTGCCGGAAGGATGCATGTACCGACAAGCGCTCAGTCTGCGAACGCACGCGGCGATAGCGGTCGAAGTAGAAGAGCCGCACCTCCTCGCCCGGAAGGAGCGATTGCGTGTAGAGCAGCGGTCCCTGCTGTCGCCCGAGCAGACGGAGGCAGTGCTCGTACGTGATGCGGATCTGGAAGCGCGTCGCGCCGAACGTGCGCGTCTCGTAGAAGTACATGCACGCGTCGTGAGCCAGCCATGGCACCGGCGACGGCCCGCGGCAGTCGGCCGGGATGTCTTCGATGCATGTGCCGCCGCACCCGCTGCAGGTCCCGTCCCCGTCACCGCCCACCAGCGCGCAGGCGGCGAGCAGCGCACGCTCGACGTTGATGCGGCCGTACCCCACCTCCGCGTTCCACGTGCCGCTCGTCTTGTGGGCGACGTGGCCGTAGACGTACGTGTTCGGCGAGATCTTGTCGCATGTGGACTCGATCAGCGAACGCACCTGGACGTTCGTCAGGTTCGGGCGCATGCTGAAGATCAGCGCCGCCAGACCCGCGACGTGCGGCGTGGCGGCCGACGTCCCGTTGAACCCGTCGAAGTAGTCGCCCGCAGCGTAGCCCGAGCCGCCCAGCCGATCGGTCGTGGGAATCTCCAGACATGGTGCCACGACGTCGATGTCGTTGCCGAAGCACGCGCCCCAGAACGGCTCGCTCGACGAGTCGCCGACGCGTTTCCGCTCATCGGTGCGGTTACTCCCTCCCACGGCGATGGTGCGTGCATCGCTCCCGGGGAACCGCGACTGCGGGATGTCCTCGTTGCCTGTCGCCGCAACGAGCACCAGCCCCTGCTCGTGCGCGTGCTGGAGCGCGTCCCGAATGAGGTCGAAGTCCCACATCATCCACGATGGATACACGCCGAAGCTCATGCTCACGACGTGGGCCCCATTGTCGGCGGCGAAATACAGGCCTTCGGCGATGTCGACGTCGGCCCACGTCGCGGTGGCGATCGCCATCGTCCGGCAGCCACCGGCCACGCCGGCCACGCCGGCCATGTTGTCGAGCCGCGCGCCGATGATGCCGGCGCACGCCGTGCCGTGATTCCCCGTCGGACTGCCGTCGGGCGCGTCGGTGGACGCGTTCCACGACTGCGCGTGTACGTCGAGGTCGGGGTGCGCGAGCTCCACACCTTCGTCGAGCACGGCAACCGTCACCGAGGGGCTCCCCCGCATCAGCTCCCAGCCCCGCGGTGCGTTGATGCGCTGAAGGCCCCACTGGATGCCGAAGTCCGGATCGTTCGGGGTGAACTCGGTCGTCGGAGGCTGGCAGTGCTCGGCATGCGCCGTGTACCAGTCGTGCACGGCGTGCGCGAACGGCGGGGTCGCGACGTGCGTGGCAGGCGAGATGAACGGGATGTTCTCGAGGCGCACCGCCGGCGGTTTGTGACCGCGCGCATGCCTGCTCAGCTCGTCGGAGAGCTGGCGCAGTGTCTCGATCGCACCGCCCTCGGCCATCTTCGGTTCTTCGATGCGAAGGGTGTGGTAGCCCCGGAGGTGCGAGCGGGCGTTCGGATCGAGCGACGTCTTCATGCGAAGCGCGGCGATGCTCTCGCTGACGTCCACGTCACCGTCTCGGATGTAGAGCCGCGCCGGGTTCACGGCGAAGAGCGCCGGGATCGCGGGATCGGCGCGCTCGGCGCGATACGCGCTCGCCACCCACTCGACGAGCTCGCTCGCCTCCAGTGTGCGGAACTGCTCCGCCGAGAGCGCCTCGCCGTTCCGCGACTGGATCCATGAGAGCCCCTCGGTCTGGTTCACCTGGATGAGCGGGCGCTCGGTGCGCTCGGCGAGCGTGGCGAAGGTCGCTCGCGCCTCGTCGAGGAGTTTCTCCTTCGCGGCTCTGCCGGCGCGGGCGCGCCATCGAATTGCCGCCCGAGTCGGATCACGCATACACCGGCCGAACGTGGGATGCTGGAATTCCGCGGGGGCGCTCGGCGCTTTCGCCTCGTGTGGTGCTTGTTTCGCCATGGATCCCTCCCGTTGCGTGTGACGTGAGACAATGCGGCGGCTCCGCTGGCGAGCGTGCGAGATGCACGCGAGTCAACGTCGGCCATGGACGCGCGCTGCGGCGTCGCGTCATCGTCGCTTGTGACGGGGGCGGGTCCTTCTGCGATGGGCGCGAGCCAGGTCGCGCGGTCGTCGCCCGCGAGGCGACCGTGAGATGAGCCGGCGCGGTGGCTGCGTGCGCATCTCGTCCTCCCCCTGCGGGAGGCACACCGGCGAGCGGCGACATCGCGACGCTCGGCCGGGATGGCTACGATAGGGATTCGCGCGCGCGTGTCAAGAGTGGCGCGCGCGCATCAGCCCCGCCTGCCTGACGACGCGTCACTGCGTGCATGGCGAGCCGGTAACCAGCAATCCACCCCTCGTGCCGGCGCACGCGCTACGCACGC
>DASURJ010000317.1:0-21923 GCA_036280115.1 Gemmatimonadaceae bacterium | reverse complement strand
ACGACTTCACGATCCAGGACGAGAACGGGCGCGACGCGTTTTTCGTCGACGGAAAAGCGTTCAGCCTCGGCGATCAGCTGTCGTTTCAGGACATGCGCGGTACCGAGCTCGCCTACATCAAGCAGAAGCTGCTCGCCTGGGGCGCGACCTACGAGATCTATCGGAGCGGTCAGCTCGCGGCGGTCGTGAAGAAGGAGCTGTTCACGTTCTTCAAGTGCCGTTTCACCGTCGACGTCCCCGGACCCGATGACCTCGAGGCACATGGCGACTTCCTCGACCACGAATACGAGTTCAGCCGCGGCGACCGCACGGTCGCGGCGGTCTCGAAGCGATGGTTCAGCTGGACCGACACCTATGGAATCGATGTCGCAGACGGCGAGGATGACGTGCTCGTGCTCGCGAGCGCTGTCGTCATAGACCTGGCGTGCCATCCCGACCGAAAACGCTGACCCGCATATGCACTTCCTCATCGGGCTCGCGGCTGCGCTTCAAGTCGCAGCGACCGCGACCGCATCACGGGTCCGCGTCCGGATCGAGACGCCGCTCGGCAGCATCGAGGCGGAGATCGATAGCGCACGGGCACCGCGCACCGCAGCCAACTTCCTGGCCTACGTCGACGCCGGCGCGTACGACAACGCTCGGTTTCATCGGACGGTGCACGAGACCAACCAGCCGACCGACAGCGTGCGCATCGCCGTGATTCAGGCCAGCATCGACACGGCCCGCGGGCGCGATCGCGCGCCGATCGCGCTCGAGCGAACGTCGGTCACGGGCCTCCGTCACGTCGACGGCACTCTGTCCATGGCACGTGGAGGGCCAGACACCGCTACGTCGAGCTTCTTCATCTGCATTGGCGATCAGCCATCGCTCGACTTCGGTGGCCGGCGAAATCTGGACGGACAGGGATTCGCGGCCTTCGGGCGTGTGACCGGCGGAATGGACGTCGTGCGTGCGATTCAGCGCTCTCCGGCGGACGGCCAACGTCTCACGCCGCCGGTGCCGATCGTGCGCATTGTGCGAATCCGCTAGTCCTTCCGAGTGTGTTTGTCATTCCGAGCGCAGCGAGGAAATCCCAGGCATCCCGACCGAGGGACCCTCTACCGGGAGGAGCGCGATCCTCGACTGCGGCGCTTCGCGCCTCCGCTCGGAATGACACCCCTGCGCTCGCTCGGAATGACGCTGCACGCGGCTTACATTCCACTGATGGAACCCGCCTCCGAACCCGCCGGCCGCAGCGTCGACGCTCGGCACGTTGCCAACCGCGACGGCCTCTACTCCATCCCGGTCGTCACCATCGACGGTCGCGAGGAAACCCTCGATTCGTATCGCGGGAACGTCCTCCTCATAGTGAACGTCGCCAGCCAATGCGGCTTCACGCCGCAGTACGCGGGGCTCGAGACACTCTACCGCCGCTACAAGGACCGCGGATTCACCGTCCTCGGCTTTCCGTGCGACCAGTTCGGGAACCAGGAGCCCGGTACGAACGAGGAGATCCGGCAGTTCTGCTCGATGACCTACGACGTCACCTTCCCGATGTTCGCGAAGATCGACGTCAACGGGCCGAACGAGCACCCGCTGTACGCACACCTCAAGTCGCACGCGCGCGGCATCCTCGGCACGACGGCCATCAAATGGAACTTCACGAAGTTCCTCGTGAGCCGAGATGGTACGGTGCTCGCCCGCTACGGATCACGGGATACGCCCGAGTCCATCGGACGAGACGACGCGTTTGTCTCCGCGTTAGGCTGATCGGCGCATCCCGCGTGTCGGGGATCGGGAATTGAAGCCCCGCTAGCCTGCCCGGCGACCGCTGCCTATCGTTCTCAGACTGTGTCCGAACTGCTGACCCAGCTTCAGACTGCCCTCGGCGATACCTACGCCATCGAGCGAGAGCTCGGCGGCGGAGGGATGAGTCACGTCTTCCTCGCCACCGAGCGGCGACTCGACCGGCAGGTCGTCATCAAGCTCCTCCCGCCGGACCTCGCGGGTGGAGTGAGTCTCGAGCGATTTCACCGCGAGATCCAACTCGTCGCCAGGCTGCAGAACCCCCACATCGTCCCCGTCATCTCGGCGGGGGAGGCCGACGGGATTCCGTTCTTCACCATGCCGTTCGTCGAGGGGCGCTCGTTACGCGACCTGCTCTCGTCCGGCACGCCGGTGAGCATTTCCGACGGAGTGAACATCCTCCGCGACGTCGCCACTGCTCTTGGCTACGCGCACGAGCGCGGCATCGTCCACCGGGACATCAAGCCCGACAACGTCCTGCTCTCGGGCGGCGCGGCGGTAGTGACCGATTTTGGCGTCGCAAAGGCCATTTCCACGGCGAGGCAAGGCACCACCGCGCCGGGCGGGTCGCTCACGCAGATCGGCTTCTCACTCGGCACACCGCTCTACATGGCGCCGGAACAGGCGGCGGCCGATCCGGGCACCGACCATCGCGCCGACATCTACTCGTTCGGCACGATGGCATACGAGCTGTTCGCCGGGAAGCCACCCTTTGCCGGCCGCGCACCAGCGGCGTTGCTCGCGGCACAGATGAGCGAGACGCCGCCACTGCTCTCGACCGTTCGCCCCGACGCGCCGGTGCCGCTCGTCGAGCTCATTCGCCAGTGCCTCGACAAGGACCCCGCGAAACGTCCCCAGCATGCGTCCGAGATCATCCGGGCGCTGGACCAGGCACTCGTGTCGAGCGGGAACGTAACGCTGGGCGCGGAATCGCCGCCGGTCGGCGCGCGGCGTAAGCGGCCTCTCATGGTGGCAGCGGCGGTCGCGGCGGTGTTCACCGTCGGGACGACGGCGGCGCTCCTGCTGTCTCGCGGCAACGGCACCGCGGCGGCCGCCACACCTCGCTCGATCGCGGTCCTCCCGCTCGAGAATTCCGGCGGCAGTGATAGCGACCGTTACTTCAGCGAGGGAATGACCGACGAGCTCACGAGCGCGCTCGGCAAAGTCCCGGGGCTGCGGGTGGCGTCGCGCACGTCGGTGTTTGCGCTTCGTGGCAGAGGCATGGATGCCCAGGAGATCGCGCGGACCCTGAAGGTCTCGAGCATCCTCGAGGGCACGATTCGCCGATCGGGCGAGCGCCTGCGCGTCACGGCGCAGCTCACGAACGCGTCGGACGGACTCGCACTCTGGAGCGACAGCTACGAGCGCGAGATGAAGGATGTGTTCGCGGTGCAGGACGACATTGCGAGCAGCATCGTCGGCGCGCTGCGCATGACGCTCTCGCCGACGGCCACCGCGAAGACCACGGGACCGCAGGGCGGCGCCGCGCGATCGGGGACCGAGGACCTCGTCGCGTACGACCTCTATCTGCGGGGACGCTACTTCTGGCATCAGCGCGGCCACGACGCGTTACAGCGCGCCGCGGACTACTTCCAGCAAGCCATCGATCGCGACCCGACGTTCGCGCGCGCACACGCCGGGCTTGCCGACGTGCTCGGCCTCCTTCCGATCTACGGATCCACGCCGGCGGACAGCGCGTTCCCGCTCGCGCGTCAGGCCGCCGAGCGCGCGCTCGAGCTCGATTCCACACTCGCCGAGGCCCACACGACGTTAGGCTTGATCCTCAAGAGCACCGGTGAGTGGGATGCGGCCACGGCACGATTCCAGCGCGGCATCTCGCTCGATAGCAACTACGCGACGGCCCACCAGTGGTACTCCGAGGCGCTGATCATCACTGGCCGCGTTCGCGAGGCCGTCGCGGCACTCGAGCGCGCGCGCGACCTCGACCCTCTCTCCCCGGTCATCAACGCCGAGTTGGGATACACGCTCGGGCTCGCGGGACGGTACCCCGAAGGGATCACCATTGGCCGCCGCGCCGTGGAGCTGGATTCCACGCTCTGGATCGGCCACGCGTTCCTCGCGTACACGCGGCTCTTCTCGGGCGACAACGCCGCCGCCGTTGCGGGCTTCGAGCGCGCCGTGAAGCTCGGCCAGGGCATCGACCCGCTCGTCGGTACGCTCGCGTACGCACTGGCGAAGACCGGCCGGGCCGACAGCGCGCGACGCATCCTGGCGCCGGTCGAGCTAAGGGCGTCGGGCGGGAACGGGTCGCCGATAGCGGTGGCAATCGCCTACGCAGGGCTGGGCGAGCGGGATGCGTCGCTCGCCTGGTTAGGGCGCGCAGTTCAGCAGAAGGACCCGTGGCTCTACGCGATGTCGATCAACGCTCCGATCTTCGATGTCATTCGCGGCGATCCGCGTTTCGCGGAAGCCGCGCGGGGGATGCATCTCGACCCTGCTGTCATGACGAAACAGTCCAAGGAGACGTAGGGCGAGCTTCAGCTGTACGTCGAGTTTCTTTACGGCAGGAGGGGGATGGACAGGATTGACAGGAGACCCAAGATGACCAACACGGCAGCACGGTCGTTCGCGCAAACGGCCTGAATGGATTAGGGGAACGGCCTTCGGAGACGGTGGCGTCCCGGGCGGCTGTTCCCCTCTCTCCTTCAGGCCGCTCGAGAGAGCAACGCCGCCGCCGCACGGGACATCTTCGTCATCCTGTTAATCCTGTCCATCCCCCTCCTGCCGTTCCTCAACTAAACCGGTCGCGATGCCGATCTGGCGCGATGAAGCTCGGAGCATCAGTCGGCCCGAAAGGCCTCACTGGGATCGACCCGCAGCGCGCGCTTTGCCGGAATGAGGCATGCGACCAGGGTCGTGACCAACAAGAGCGTCGTCGCCCCTACGACCGTCATGGGATCGTGTGGGCCGACACCGAACAGCAGTGCGCGCAGCGAACGCGTCAGCGCGAACGCCCCGAACAACCCGAGCGCGAGCCCCGCCACCGCGAGACGCGCGCCCTGCCCAACGACGAGCGCCAGGATGTTGCTCGGAGTCGCGCCTAACGCCGCTCGAAGTCCGATCTCACGCGTACGTTCGGCAACGTTGCCAGCGAGCACACCGTAGATCCCGGCCACCGCCAACAGCACCGCCGCGATGGCGAAACACGCGAACAGCGTGAGCGCCAATCGACGCTGCGCCGTCGACGCAGCCACCACCTGGTCCATCGACGCGATCTTCACGAGGGGCTGCGCCGGATCGATCCGCAGAATGGCCTGTCGCACCATCCCTGCCATCGCCCCCGGGTCACCCCGGGTGCGAACGACCAGCACTTCCTGAGGGTCCGAGAAGAACCACTGCCGCTCGGGCACGTAGAACTGCATGGTCTCGGTCGCGTCGAGCCCCGAGTGCCGAACGTTGGCGGTCACGCCAATCACGGTGCGGAATGGGCGCTCGACCCCGCCCATGCGAATGCGCTTGCCGAGCGCGCTCTGTCCCGGCCAGAGCTTCGCGGCGAGCGCCTGGCTCACGAGCACGACCATGTTCGCCGTGTCGCGCTCCTCCGCCTCCGTGAATGCTCGCCCCTGGAGCACGCGAATGCGCATGGTGTTCAGATAATCAGCCGACACGACGTAGCGAGAGCCGTAGGGGACATCCTCGGTCGCGGCGTTCGGCTTGTCCTGCGCATAGACGCCGTAATCGTCCCTGTTGCCGCCGAGTGGGAGCTGGTTCACGACACCGACACCCACCACCCCCGGCAGTGTCCGCACGGCCTCGCGCACCTGGTCGTGATAGCGCCACACCGACTCGTCGTCCTCGTACCGGGGCCCGATGGAGTTGATCTCCATCGTCAGCAGGTTATTCGCGTCGAAGCCCTTATCCACGTTCAGCAGCCTGACGACGCTCTGTGCCAGCAACCCTGCACCAACGAGCAGAACGAGCGCGAACGCGAGCTCGGTGACGACGAGTCCGGCTCTGACCGCCGCATGGCGCGTCCCGGTGAGCCGCCGGCCCGAGCGGAGCCCATCGGCGATGTTCTCCGCACGACGCGCGCGGCGCGGCACGAGACCCACGACCAGAGCGAGCGTCAGCACGACCGCGCCCACCGCGCCGAGGGCGGCGAGATCCAGATCGATCGCACTGAGTCGAGGGAGCTCGGGTGGGAGTTGCCTGACGAGTGCGGGAATCGCCAGCGCGGCGATCGCAACGCCGGCAAGCCCGCCGAGGACCGCGATCACGAGCGCCTCGGTCAAGAGTTGCCGCGTGATCCTCGGCGCACTTGCTCCGAGGGCAATGCGGATGGCGAACTCCTCATCGCGCCTGACGAGGCGCGCGAGCTGGAGGTTCGCCACGTTCGCTATCGCGATGACCAACATGAGCACCACCGCGGCGCCGAGCGCGACGATCGCGGGGCGGTATTCCCGTGTGACCTCGTCCTGCAGCGGCACCACCTGCGTCCCAACCGACGCGTAATCCTTCTGATGGTCGGCGACAACGGCGCCGTGGATCCGCGTGAGCTCACGTTCAGCCCGCTCGACGCTGACGCGCTCCTCGAGTCGCGCGACCATGCGGAGATGGCGACACGTGCGGCACGCGAAGGGCTCGGTGAGGCCGTAGCCGAGGACTCGCCAGATCTGCGCATCGGGCTGCACGACGTCGTCGAACCCGGCCGGCATCACGCCGATCACGGTCATCTCGGCCGAGCCGATTCTGATCGGCTTGCCGACGACGCCGCGATCGCCGCCGAACCTCCGCTGCCACAGTGCGTGGCTCAGAATGACCGGGCGCGGGCGCTCGGGCCGATCCTCATCGGCGCGGAAGTCACGGCCGATCGCCGGTTGCACGCCGAGGGTCCTGAAGTAGCTCGCCGAGACGCGCAGGCCGCTCAGTCGCTCGGACTCGTTGCCTTCCATCAGAGTTGGCTGCCACGTGCCGACGGCGGCCGCCGACTCGAGCGTGGTCGCGCGGTCGACGTAGTCGCGAAATGTCGTGAAGCCGAGGTTGCTTCGGCCCCCGTCGGCCTCTCGCTCCCACACGACGACCACTCGGTCGGGATCGCGATACGGGAGCGGCTGGAGGACGACTGGGTTCGCGACGCTGAAGATGGCGGTGGCGGCGCCGATGGCGATCCCGAGCGTGAGTACCGCGGCGGCCGTAAAGGTCGGTGCCCGCCCGAGGAGGCGGACGGCCAGACGGAGGTCGGAGAGGAAGGAAGACATGAGCCCGACAGGTCGAGGTGAGCGGTCGCGGAGGTGCCACAGCGCCGCTAGCGTCTCGCGCCAGAGGCGGAGGCCCGTGACGCTGCGCTCTGTGAGGTCGCCGATGATGGCGTCAGCGGTGGCGGACGACAGGAAGCGCTCGAGAAGGCGGAACGGCAGCGGCGTCATGTTGGCTCGAGGCCCACGTCGAGTCCTGCTGCCATGCGGCGGAGGGTGGCGAACGTCGACTCGAGCGACTTTCGGCCCGAACTGGTTACCGCGAAGCACCGGGTGCGCCGCCCACCGCGCTGGGGTGTCGGTTCGCCCTCATAGGACCGGACGAACCCCTTCTCCTCGAGTCGCGAGAGCGTCTTATAGACGGTCCCGAGCGTGAGGTCGCGTCGGGCGAGGCGCACGATCTCCTCGTGGACGGGGACACCGTACGCGCCGTCGCCGACGCGGAGGACGGCGAGGAGGACGATCTGTTCGAGTTCGCCTAGCATGGGCTCCGATATCTTAGACAATGTCGAGGTTATTGGACAACGGCATTCGGCGAAGGGTTTGTCCTCCGAGCTTCACCTCGCCCGGCGCGCATCGCGACCGGTCTTGATTGGGAAAAGGCAGGAGGGGGATGGACAGGATGAACAGGAGACCCAAGATGACTCGGGCGGCAGCGGCGTTGGTCTCTCGAGCGGCCTGAAAGGGAGGGGGTAACAGCCGCCCAGGACGCCACCGTCTCCTAAGCCGTTCCCCTTTCAATTCAGGCCGTTGGCGTGAACTACCGTGCTGCCGCGTTGGTCATCGTTGTCATCCTGCCCATCCTGTCCATCCCCCTCCTGCTGTTCCCCAACTACGACCGGTCGGGATGCAGACGGGGCGAGATGGTGCTCGGAGATAGTGTCACCGGAAACCCGACATGCTCTACCGGGGAGACCCGTACATCGGATGCGGTAAGGCTCTGATAGGTTCGGTTCCTCATTTGGTCGTGATTATAGGAGCAATCAACGGAGCTCCTGTTGCTGTCGCAGACCACTGAGTACGCCCTTCGCGCCGTTCTGCATCTCGCTGCCCATTCCGGTGGGCATCCCGTGCGCGCCAACGAGCTCGCCACGGGGCTCGGCGTTCCGCAGAACTATCTGTCCAAGACGCTGCATCAGCTGGCGCGCGCGGGGATCCTCACCTCGACTCGCGGACCTACCGGCGGCTTTCAGCTCGCGGTGCCGGCGGAGTCGCTCACGCTCGAGCGCATCGCGTCGATCTTCGAGCCGACGCCGCCGCGGCGCTGTCTGCTCGGCCACGGGAACTGCGGCGAGCACCCCTCCTGCCGCGCCCACGTGCAGTGGGCGCCGATTGCCACGGCGCTTCAGACGTTCTTCGGCACCACGACTGTCGCCGACCTCACCCGCACACCGGTGCCTAACGAGGTAACCACCCCATGAGTTCACGCTCCCGCAGTATCGCCCTTGGTGCCCTTGCAGCGGTGGCGGCCGGAGGTCTGCTCTACGCCTGCCGTTCGACGGGCACCGCCAAGACAGGGCTCGTTGCTGGCGATGTCGCCTCACGAGTGTATGTCGCACCCGGCCAGCACGACGAGTACTACGCCTTCCTGTCCGGCGGCTTCAACGGACAGATCGGCGTGTACGGACTGCCGTCGGGGCGTCTCCTCAAGTTCCTGCCCGTCTTCTCCCAGCATCCGGAGAATGGCTGGGGCTACACCGAGGAAACGAAGCCCATGCTCATGACGAGCCACGGCTTCATTCCGTGGGACGACACCCATCACCCCGAGCTGTCGCAGACGAACGGCTCACCGGACGGCCGCTGGCTGTTCATCAACGGCAACAACACGCCGCGCATCGCGCGCATCGACCTCACGACGTTCGAGACCGACGAGATCCTCGAGATCCCGAACGCGGCGGGCGGCCACGCGTCGCCGTTCACGACGCCCGACGGCAAGTACATCGTGTCCGCGACGCGCTTCAGCATACCAACGAGCGGCAACAAGGACGTTCCGATCTCGACCTACGCGCAGAACTTCCGCGGCAACCTGTCGTTCGTGACCGCGAACGAGCCCGGAAAGATGCGGATCGCGTTCCAGATCATGATGCCCGGCTACAACTATGACCTGGGGCATGCCGGCAAGGGCCCGTCGGACGGGTGGTTCTTCTTCACGTCGTACAACTCCGAGCAGGCGTACGAGAAGCTCGAGCAGAACGCGTCGAAGGCCGACAAGGACTACATCGCCGCGGTCAACTACCGGAACGCCGAGGCGTGCGTGGCGAGCGGCAAGGCGAAAGCGACGCCCGCTCGGTATGCCCACAACCACATGGACGCGGCGTCACGGGTCGCGAAGCACACGATGGAAACGAGCGTCACGACGCTCGACCCGCGTGATTGCCCGAACACGGTGTTCTACCTCCCGACCCCGAAGTCACCACACGGCGTCGACGTCGATCCGACGGGCGAGTACATCGCCGCGGGCGGCAAACTCGCCACGGTGATCCCGGTCCACTCCTTCACCAAGCTGCAGCAGGCGATCGCCGCGAAGAAGTTCGACAAGGAGATCGACGGGATCCCCGTCCTCAACTACGACGCGATCATCGCCGGCGAAGTGCAGAACCCGGGCCTCGGGCCGTTGCACACGGAGTTCGACGGCAAGGGCAACGCCTACACGTCGATGTTCATCTCGTCCGAGGTCGTGAAGTGGAAGCTCGGCACGTGGGAAGTGCTCGACCGGATCCCGGTCTACTACTCGGTCGGCCACATCATGATCCCCGGTGGGGACAGCAAGGCCCCCTACGGCAAGTACCTGGTGGCCATGAACAAGATCACGAAGGACCGCTACCTCCCCACGGGCCCCGAGCTCTCGCAGTCCGCACAGCTGATCGACATCAGCGGTGACAAGATGAAGCTGCTGCTCGATTTCCCGACGATCGGCGAGCCGCACTACGCGCAGGCGATTCCCGCGGACCTCATCAAGGACAAGCAGGTCAAGTTCCACCAGCTCTCGAAGAGCGCGCACCCGCACGTGGCGAAGGCCGAAGCCGAAACCGGCATCGAGCGCCAGGGCAAGGTCGTGCGCGTGAAGATGGCGGCGATCCGCAGTCACTTCGCCCCCGACAACATCGAGGGCATCCAGCTCGGTGACACGGTCTACTTCCACGTCACGAACATCGAGCAGGACTGGGACATCCTGCACGGCTTCGCGATCCTCGGCGCCGAGAACTCGGAGCTGATCCTGCAGCCGGGTGAGACGCGCACGCTCAAGTGGGTGCCGAAGGCGACGGGGATCTTCCCCTTCTACTGCACCGATTTCTGCTCGGCGCTGCACCAGGAGATGTCGGGCTACGTCCGGGTGTCGCCGGCCGGTTCGAACGTGCCGCTCGTGGCGAACATCAGCAAGAAGGCCGCGACGCAGGCCGCACGGGCCGGCGTCACACCCACGGGTACCCAGCCGAGCGCCGCTAACGGCGCGGGACGGTAAGTCATGAACACGCGCTCCCGACTCCTCACCGCCGTCGCCTCGCTCCTCCTCGTCGGCATGTTCTTCCTGCCGATCTGGCGGATCGATCTCACGGCGCCGCAGTACCCCGAGGGGCTCGGGATGGTGATCCGCATCAACACCATCCAGGGACTCACGGAGTACGACCTGGATCGGATCAACAACCTGAACCACTACATCGGCATGAAGGTGATCGAGCCGGAAGCGATTCCGGAGTTGGCGATCATGCCATGGCTGGTTGGGAGCCTGGTCGTCGGAGGGCTGATCGTCGCCGCGTTAGGCTCGCGTCCCCTGCTGCTGGCCTGGGCAGGGGCGTTCGCCGGCGTGGCGGTGCTCGGCCTCGCCGACTTCTGGCGGTGGGCGTACGACTACGGCCACAACCTCGATTTCGAGAATGCGATCATCAAGGTGCCGGGGATGAGCTACCAGCCGCCGCTCATCGGCACCAAGCAGCTGTTGAATTTCACCGCGTCATCGTGGCCCGCGCCGGGCGGATGGCTCGCGTTCGCCGCCATGACGCTGGCGATCGTCGCGGTGGTGCTCGCGTGGCGCACCGAGCGTGGGCGCGCACGGGCCCGGGTCACGGCGCTGGCATCAGCCGCCTGACGACGTCCATGCATTCCCTCCGGTCCCTCCGGTTCCTCCGGCTCATACTGGTCGCCCTCGCCGCGGTGGTGCTCGTGGCGTGCGGCGGCCGCGATGAGCCACGCCCCATCGCCTATGACGAGGCGACCTGTACGTACTGCCACATGGCGATCGCGGATCGCCGGTTCGGTGCGCAGTTCGTGACCACGAAGGGGAAGGTGCACTCGTTCGACTCGATCGAGTGTCTCGCGTGGTACTTTCTCGAGCATCGCGAGGATGGGCGCTCGGCGTGGGTCACCGATTTCGCTCGGCCGGGCACGATGGTTCGAGCGGACACCGCCCGTTTCGTGCGCGGAGGCCCGTCTCGGAGTCCGATGGCACTCGGCCTCGCGGCGTTCGGAAGCCCGGACGCAGCCGTCGCGGCAGCTGCTCGTGGCGGTGAGACGATGAGCTGGACCGACGTGCTGGCGCTCGTCGAGCAGTCCGGCGGAGTCGAGCACGGGCCGGCGCACGACGCACACGAGGTGCACGATGCGCCGCGTTGAGATCGTCGTCAGGCTGACGTGGGTCGCGCTTGCGCTTGCTACGAGTGCGACCACGCTCCACGCGCAGCGGACGCCGCGCACCCTTGTCGTCTCGCCGACCGGCGCCATTCGTTCGGTGCGCGAGGCGGTAAAGCTGACTCGCGACGGTGACCGGATCCGCATCGAGGCGGGCACGTACCGCGAACCCACCATCCTCGTCGATCGTCGGGTGACGATCGAGGGCGTGGGGTATCCCACACTCGATGGCGAGGGTCAGCGCGAGATCATGGTCGTCACCGCGAGTGGCGTCACCGTGCGCGGGATCCGGTTCGCGAACGTCGGGCCGAGTCATGTCGAGGACCGGGCCGCCATCCACGTGAGCGATGCCGCCGACTGCGTGATCGAGAACAACCGCCTCGACGACGCGTTCTTCGGTATCTACCTCGCTCGCGTCACTGGCTGCCGAGTGGCGGGCAATGTGTTGCGTGGCACGCCGCGGACGGAGGAGAGCTCCGGCAACGGTATCCACCTCTGGTCCTCGCGTGGAGTGCTCGTCGTCGGCAATACGATCAGCGGGCATCGCGACGGACTCTACTTCGAGTTCACGCGGGACACCGAAGCGCGCGGCAATGTGAGCGAGCGCAACGTGCGTTACGGGCTGCACTTCATGTACTCGGACGACTGCCGGTACGTCGACAACACGTTCCGGCGCAACGGCGCGGGCGTCGCGGTGATGTACACGAAGACGGTCGCCATGATTGGCAACCGCTTCGAGGACAACCGCGGGAGTGCGGCGTACGGTCTCCTCCTCAAGGAGATCGCCGATCCGGTACTCGAGCGGAATGTCTTCCGCGGAAACACGGTCGGGCTGTTCGCTGACGGCGCCGCACGCATCCAGGCCACCGGCAATCGCTTCGAGGGGAACGGCTGGGCCGTGAAGCTCATGGCGAGCACCGAAAACGGCCGCTTCGCGGCGAACGAGTTCCTCGGGAACACGTTCGATGTGTCGTCCAATAGCCGAACGAACAGCACCGTGTTCGACGGCAACTACTGGAGCGATTACCAGGGCTACGACCTCGACCGGGATGGCATCGGCGATGTCCCGCATCGGCCCGTGCGGTTGTTCTCGCTCCTCGTCGAGGACAACGAGCCGACCTTGATCCTGCTGCGCAGCCTGTTCGTCCGCCTGCTCGACACGGCGGAGCGCGTGCTCCCTTCCCTCACTCCCGAGACGCTCGCGGACGCGCGTCCGTCGATGCGCCGGCTTCAATCCGGACCATGATCACGATCCACGACCTCGCCAAGCGCTTCGGCGCGTTGGATGTGCTCTGCGGGCTCGACCTGGAGATTCAGCCGGGTCGCGTCACGGGCGTTGTGGGGCCTAACGGCGCCGGCAAGACGACGCTCATCAAGATCATCCTTGGCCTCACACGTCCCGACGGCGGGCGCGTGCTGATGGATGGCGAGCCGATCGGCAACGACGCCGCGTACCGGATGCGCGTGGGCTACATGCCACAGATCGCCCGATTTCCCGAAAACCTCACGGGTGCCGAGCTGATTGCGATGGTCGAGGAGCTGCGCGGGCAGCAGGGTGAGGCGACCGCACGCGGACGAGACCGCGAGCTCATCGAGCGGTTCCATCTCGCCCCGCACCTCCACAAGCCGCTTCGCACTCTCTCGGGCGGGACGCGCCAGAAAGTGAACGCGGTGCTGGCGTTTCTGTTCGACCCCGACCTTCTGATACTCGACGAGCCCACGTCGGGGCTCGACCCGGTGGCGAGTGGGATCCTCAAGGCGAAGGTGGGCGGCGCGCGCGCGGCGGGAAAGACCGTGATCGTCACGTCGCACGTGATGAGCGAGCTCGAGGAGATCGCCGACGACATCGCGTTCGTCCTCGAGGGACGCGTGCGGTTCGCCGGCTCGGTGCACGACCTGAAGCTGCACACGCGGCAGCTCAGCCTGGAGCGCGCCATCGCGCAGATGATGACCCGGACGGCGGCCTAGCCCGATGCGGACCATGATCAAGGTGATCGGCTATCAGATTCGCGATGTGGTGCGCAGCCGATGGCTCATCGCGTACGCGCTGTTCTTCCTGCTCGCCACCGACGCACTGTTGCGGTTCGGCGGCGCCGATGCGAAGGCGCTACTGAGTCTCTCGAACGTCGTGCTGCTGGTGATCCCGCTCGTGGCGCTCGTGTTCGGGACGATGCATGTCTACAACGCGCGCGAGTTCACCGAACTGTTGCTCGCCCAACCCGTGGGTCGGCGCGAGCTGTTCGGCGGCCTGTACCTCGGGCTCGCGATTCCGCTCTCGGCAGCGTTCGCGCTCGGCGTGGGAGTGCCGGTTTTCGTGCACGGGGCGAGCGTGGGTGAGCTCGGCGCGTCTGCGGCAGCGCTCGTGTCGATCGGAGTCGCGCTCTCGTTCGTCTTCACCGCCCTGGCGTTCTACCTGGCGATTCGCATCCAGGACAAGTCGCGGGGGCTCGGCGCTGCGATTGCGCTGTGGCTCGGGCTCGCGGTGCTCTACGACGGCCTGGTGCTGTTGTTGGTCTCGCTGTTCGCCGACTACCCGATCGAGCGCCCGCTGTTGGGGGCGATGGTGGGGAACCCGGTGGATCTCGCGCGAGTGATGCTGCTGCTTCGCTTCGACGTGTCGGCGCTTATGGGATACACGGGCGCCGTGTTCAAGAACTTCTTCGGCGGTTCCGGCGGTCTCGCGGTCGCCGTCATCGCGCTCGCCCTGTGGGTCACCGTTCCGACGTGGCTCGGTGTGCGCGCGTTCCAGCGCAAGGACTTCTAGCCTTGCCGTCACTTCACCGACACATGAACAGATGACTCACATGCGCAACGACAGGATGAAACTCGGTTGGCTCGTAGGCGGCGCGATGCTCGCCAGCATGGGGCTCGCGGCCTGCGGCGGCGGCGAAGCCGGACCCGCGGCCGAGACGGCACAATCGACCGCGCAGCCCTCGGCCTCCGCTGCCGGTGGCCCGCAGACGCCAGACCCGGGCCGAGAGGTGATCACGGTCGAGATGCTCACGGATGACCAGGGCAACAACATCTTCCGCCCCGCAGATATCAAGGCACATCAGGGCGACGTGCTTCGGTTCACGCTCGTGAGCGGGGTGCATAACGTGAACTTCGTCGCGGACTCGAACCCTGGAAAGACAGGGTTACCGGCGGCGAGCCCCATGCTCCAGCTCCCGGGTCAGACGCACGACATCAAGGTGAACTTGGCCGCCGGGAAGTACTACTTCCACTGCGATCCGCACGCGCTCCTCGGCATGAAAGGTTGGCTCGAGGTTGAAGCTGAGGACTGACGACAGCAACCAGCGCTGGCAGGACTACAAGAACAACGCTGGTAGCTGTTAGCTGGCACTGGTTGCTGCAGGGTGAACAGCCTCGGGACGCCCCAAGCCGCCCGAGGTCGTTACCCCGCAGCGCAGTTGGACGCTTTTCGCGTCAACCAGTTCCAGCTTACAGCTACCAGCGTAGTTTCCGCAGTTCGCGGTTCGCCGTTCGCGCTTCGCAGTTCGCGCCTCGCAGTCCGCGCCTCGCAGTCCGCTCTCACATATACCGCTCTCGAAGAATCGAGACGTGATGAATGACGTGCCCCGCGGCCAGGAACGCGAGGGCCCGGACCGAGAACGGGTTTCCGCTCGCGATGCCTCGGCGCTCCCACGCGTCGTCGGGCAGGTTGCGGAAGAAATGGATTGTCGCCTCACGCACCGCCCGAAACTCCTCGATGTGATTCGACCACGGCCGCTCGTCCGCTCGCGCGCTCTCCTTCGCGATGTCCTGCTCGAAGCTCGGCAGCGGTGAGTCGAACCCGCGACCGAACCAGAACGCCCGGAACCCGAACAGCCGCTCCGTGTCGCTCAGGTGGTTCACGACCTCGCGGATGCTCCACTTGTCGGGGCCGTAGCGATAGCGCGATCGCTCGTCCGAGATGTTGCGGAGAAACCCGAGCACCTCGGGGAGCTGGTCCTCGAGCGTTCGGACGATATGGACGTCATCGGCAACGCGGTCGATGTACCGGAAGTAGTACTCGGCCGCTTCGCTGCGCTCAGGTCGCGTCACTGTAGCCATGGGTCACTTCCTCCATGCGGTGTACTACCGCGGCCACCCCGTCTGCACGATGCCCGGGGTGAGGTCGAGCGCGTTCTGGTAGTAGAGCTTCTTGAGCACCGCATCTGGCAGGTCGATCCCGTACAACTTCCAGAACGCGTGGTAGTCCCGATAGTAGTCGAAGTAGTCGTCGCGCGTCTCGAACACGCGCCAGTAGTACGGGTACTCCTCGGGCTGGAATGAATCCTTGCCGAAGAGGATGCGGTCCTGGAACTTGATGAAGAAGTCGTGCGCCACGCGCGGCTGGCGGCCGATGTCGTAGAGCACCGCCCCGACTTCGGTGTAGACGTTAGGCATCTCCGTCAGCAGCTTCCCGAGCCGCCCGAGGTCGCTGCCGTGCCAGCCGAGGTGCGCCGTGATGAACGTCGTCTTCGGGTTTTGCCGGAACAGGTTGTCGCGCTCGGCCATCAGCTCCTCGAACTTCGGGAACCGGTCCGGCGGGAATCGGCGGTTCGGGAACAGCGCCAGCTCGAGCCATCGCTCATTGTGGTAGTCGATGGGCTCGAAGAACTGGGGCGGATCGGCCGTGTGGATGAACACAGGCAGGTTGAGACGTGCGGCGGCCGCCCACACGGGCTGAAGGTCCGGGTCATCGAGCTTGAGTCGCGAGCCGTCCGCCTTGCGCGTGGACAGGCCGAATCCCTTCCCGATCTCGCCAATGCCGACGGCGCCAGCCGCCGCGTCCGCCTCGAGCTGCGCGACGGCCTTCTCCGCCCATCCCGGACCGACATTCCGGAAATCGATACCGGTGAGCACGCGCACGCGGTCTCGCGCCTGCGGCGATGCCTTGATGGCCGCCAGCGTGCGCTGCAGTCGCTCGCCCGACATGCTGCTCGCCGCGACCATGACGCGGACGTTCAGGCTATCGAGCGCCGTAATGAGTCGCGCGAGCGCTTCCGGCGACTCGAGGTTACCCGGGTGACCGTGGTAGTCGATGACCGGATACTTCGCCGTCTTCACGAGCGTCTCCGGCGCGACCAGCGTCGACTTCGGCCGGTAGTCGACGATGCTCGGCGGTGGCGCTTCGGGAGCCATGCAGCGGCGTGGCCGGATCTCTGTCATCCCCGCTGGGCATTCCTCGCCCGGCTTGATCTCGACGCCCTGCCCGCCCGGTCCGCGCGGCCGTCCACCACCCCCGCCTGACGGCTGCTGTGAACGAGCAATCCCGCTCAGCAGCGCAATCGCGGTCAACCCGAGGAAAACGGACGTGCGGTTCATGACGGCTCCTGTGGTGTCCTGGTGATTCCCGCCAATCTGGCGCGCCGCACGGGCGCATGGAACCACCGGGCCATGCGCCCTTGCCATAACCCCACGCTCACTGGTGGAATGTGTGAGCCACATTCGTTCGAAACATCGTGATTGAGGGGAAGACGCCGCGCAGGGCGGTATGATCGTGTCGCCCTGCATCACGCTGAATCCATGGAGGTCGTCATGCCGCTCGGCCCATCGCGCTTCGTCCTCGCGCTCGCCACCGCCTTCACCCTCGCGAGCTGCACAGAACCGGTGGCGCCGGTAGCCTCCACGCCCGACGCGGGCCGGGGACCCAACCTGGCGAGCCAGGCGGCAGTGGCCAACCGGGTGCGCTTCGATGTCACCTTCAACATTCCGCAAGCTACCGGCGGCAACAGCTGCGGACTGCCAGCGCCCGTCACGGGCACCGGCGTGTTCCAGATGGTGAACCGCGTGTCGCAGACCAGGTCCGGCGAGTGGCGCGTCCACTTCAGCTGGAGCGCACACGGCACCGCCGTCGGGGATGACGGGTCGCAGTATCGATTCAACTACGTGGCGACCGGGAAGTGGATCGACGTCGTGAGCCCCACGACGGTACCGGTCGAGATCGAGCTGGTCGATCACTTCAACCTGATCGGGCAAGGGCAAACACCCGACCTGAAGGTCTTCCTCAAGGGTCGATTCCTGTTCGACGGCGTGGACGTCACGCCGATCGGTGACCCGGTCATCCGTGGCGCCGACGTCGAATGTGACCCGATCTAGGTCGGGACCATCTCCGTGCAAAAGTGGGCTGGCCGCGCCGTGACGGCTCTCCTTCCGGCGTTCACCGCGTGCGCCGACCACGGTGGGCCGGAACGGATCGTCGGTCGACCCGCCACGTCGGTCGCGACCGACGATCTGGATGCGGAGCTGCGGACACGGCTCGCTGCACACGGATTCACCGGCCGAGTCGGCGCGACGCTCGAGGCGCGGCTCGGCCGCCGGGTCGATCCGCGCCTGGCGGACATCGGACGCCAGCTCTGGTTCGACCCCATCACCGCACTGAATGACGACAACGCCTGTGCGGGATGCCACTCGCCCGCGAACGGGTTCGGGGACACGCAGTCGATCGCTATTGGCATCGGCAACAACGGCATCGTTGGTCCAGAACGCCGCGGGCCGCGCAATCAGCGGCGATCGCCGATGGTGCTCAACGCGGCGTTCTATCCAACGCTCATGTGGAACTCACGCTTCCGCGCACGCTCGGGCAACCCGTTCGACAACCGTGGCGGCTTCCAGTTCCCGGCGCCAGAGGGGATCACGCTCTCACACCTCCCGCATCTGCTCGCCGCGCAGGCGTTCATTCCACCGACCGAGCGCGTGGAGGCCGCCGGCTTTGACTTCCCGGGCGACAACGACGCGTTGCGAGCGGAGGTGCTGCGGCGGCTGAACGCGGTTGCCGACTACCGTCGCCGCTTCGGGCAAGTCTTTCCGGACGTTCGCGCTGGCGCGCCGATCACGTTCGAGCACTTCGGACATGCCGTCGCCGAGTTCCAGTTCACGCTGGTCTTCGCCGATGCGCCACTCGATCGTTACGCACGCGGGCACGCCCACGCGCTCAGCGATGGGCAGAAACGCGGCGCAGTGCTTTTCTTCGGACGCGCCGGGTGCGCGGGCTGCCATCAGGTTGGGGGCGCGTCGAACGAGATGTTCAGCGACTTCCGCGAGCACGTGATCGGGGTGCCTCAGGTGGCGCCCGCCCACAGCAACATGGTCTTCGACGGGCCTTCGGCGAACGAGGACTTCGGGCTGGAACAGGTCACGGGCGACGCCGCGGACCGCTACGCGTTTCGCACGTCGCCGCTCCGCAACGTCGCCCTGCAGCCCGCGTTCATGCACAACGGCGCGTTTCTTCGTCTCGAGGACGCCATCCGGCATCACCTCGACGTCGTGGCGTCGGCGACGAACTACTCGCCCGTGCAGCTTGCGCCGGACCTGCGGGGTCCGACAGGGCCGATCGCGCCCGTGCTCGAGCGGCTCGACCCGCGGCTGGCGACCCCGATCACGCTGACCGATGCGGAGTTCACGGACCTCGTCGATTTCGTGCGCCACGGCCTGCTCGACCCCGCCGCCCGGCCCGAGCGGCTGCGGCGGCTCGTACCCGAGAAGCTCCCAAGCGGCCGGCCAGCGCTCCGGTTCGATTTCCCCTGATGATGGTGTGAGCCCGGCGAACTGTCGTTAGGCATGCCCGACACACTGGTCATTCGTCGAGTCGCATTTTTTTCAGCAGCGCCTGGAAGCGAGGCTCCGCGCGCAGGGGGTGAAAGTTTCGGTCGACAGCCAGGTAGACCATCGTCTCCGGTCGCGTCTCGACGGCGCGCTCCAGCCAGCGCAGCGCCTGCTCCCGGTCCCCCAACGCCATGTGGATCGTCGCGATCTGATTCGCCGTCCATCCCGAATTGGGTTTCCTCGCTTCTGCCTCGCACGCCTTCAGCACCTCCCGGGCACGGTCGCGCTGCCCCGAGGCGGCGTAGACGTACCCGAGATCGCCGACACAAACGCCGCCGCCAACGCGCTCGCGGAACCGCTCCAGCGCCTCCAACGCCGAGCGATACTCACCCATCCCCGCATACGCAGCACCCAAAAGGAGGTCCGTACCGGACCAGCTCGAATCCCGGGCACGAGCATCCGCGGCGGCGCGCGCGGCTTCGGCGTACCGTTCACTCCAGAGGTACACCTCGCCGAGGCCGTGATGGAACCGCGCCGACATGGGAGCCAGGTACAGCGTGAGCTGGGCGGCGGCCAGCGCCTCGTCAAACCTGCCACGGCGCGTGAGGAGCATGCTCAGCTCGTGATGGGCTTCCGCGAAGCCGGGGTTCAGCTGGATTGCCTCGCGGAACGAGCGCTCCGCACCACTCCAGTCCCGCTCGTGGTGCTCTCGGATCAGTCCAAGGACGACGTGGGCCTCGGCCAGGGCCGGATCCAGCGCAAGCGCCTTCTCCGCGAACCGTCGGGCTCGAGTTGGATCGTTCGAATGGGCTTGTATGGACGCCAAGCCGGCGTAGGCAGGCGCGAAACCGGAGTCCTTCGCGATTGCACGAGTGAAGTAGCCTTCCGGGACGCTTGCGTCGCCGCCGCCCAGAGGGTCGAGGGTATACCGGGCCTGTGTGCCCTTAATGTAAAGGTCGAACACCTCAGGATCGACCTCGGGCGCGTCGGCTAAACGTTCCCGGTCCCGCGGTGTGAGCGCTACCTCGATCGCCCGCGCGATCGCCAGCGCCACCTCCTGTTGCAGCGCCAGAATCTCCCGCCGCCCGCGGACGAAACGGTCCGCCCATATCGGCGTGTCGCGCGTCGCATCGATCAACGTGGCCGTTATCCAAACGCTATCCCCGTTCTGGAGCACCGACCCGTCGACGACGTGGGTGGCACCCAAGGCCCGGGCAATCTCCGGTACCGGCCGATCAGAGCGCTTGAACCGCCGCACGGACCGATGGTCGATCACCCGCAGCGCCTCGAGCCTCGTGAGCGTGGTCGTCAGCCCCTCTGTCATACCGTCAGCGAAGTATTCCTCCGTGGGATCGCCCGAGGAGTTTTCGAGCGGCAGAACGGCCAACGAAGTCACCTGAACCTCCGTCGCGGCGACGACGCCTTTCTCTCGCCAGCCAGCACTTCCGCGCCAGTTCAGGACGCCGAGCGCACTCGCGACGAGCGCCGTCAGCACGAGCGCCGCGACCTCCACTCGCACGCGGCGCGTTCCTGGCATCCGAAGCCAACGAGCAGTGGCGCGACGCGGGACGGGGGCACCCGTCGCGAGCGCCGAGAGGTCGGCTAGCAGCTCGTCGGCGCTCCGATACCGCTCTGCCGGTTCCTTCCGGAGAAGCTGCTCCACCACCCGCGCCATCGCCTTCGGCACCGCCCGTCCTCCGGTCGATGCTCGTCGCATGTCCACGTGTTGAGTGAGGATGGCGTGGAGCATGGCGGCATCCGAGTCGCCGCGGAATGGCCGCTGCCCGGTCAGCATCTCGAAGAGCACCACGCCTAACGCCCAGAGGTCGCTGCGCGCGTCGGCGCCTCGTCCCCGCACCTGCTCGGGCGACATGTACGCGATCGTGCCGGGTGTTTGGCCCGAGGCCGTGACGGTGCCGTCAGGCAGTCGCGCGAGCCCGAAGTCCAGGAGCTTGACGGTCCCGGTAGACGTGAGCATGAGGTTCGCGGGCTTCACGTCGCGGTGCACGATCCCGCGGGCATGCGCGGCGCTCAACGCCTGCGCCGCCTGGGTGGCGACGTCGAGTGCGGCATCCGTCCCCAGCGGTGCGCGCGCCAGGCGCTCTCGCAGCGTCTCGCCGTCGTACAGCGCCATGGCGAGGAAGAGCGCGCCTTCGGACGTTTCGCCGACTTCGTAGACGGTGCAGATGTTCGGGTGATCCAGCGCAGCAGTGGCGCGGGCCTCGACCAGGAACCGCTCGCGGGCGGCGCGATCGACCCAGAGATGAGCGGGCAGGAACTTGAGCGCGACGGGCCGGCCGAGGCGTGTGTCCACGCCGCGGTAGACGACACCCATACCGCCGCGCCCCAACGTGTCACCGACGTGGTATTGAGCGACGAGCTTACCCGGGTGGTCATCGACCCACGCGCCGGCGGCCCAATCCGCTGCCGGATCGGAGCCCGAGCTCACGAGCTCGGCCGCAACGGCTGCAGCAGCGAGTGGCAGCCGCCCGAAGAAGTCGTCCGCGAGTGGTGCAGACGCGACGAGCGACGCGAGCTCGCGTGCGAGTGCAGGGTCCTCCGCCTGCAACTCGGCCAGACGGGCGGCACGCTCGCGATCCGGGAGCCCAGTGAGCTCGTCGAAAAGGTGCTCGACGTGTTCCCAGGCGCTGGCGTGCAGCTCCGAGAAACTCATCGCGCAGAGCCCGCGCTCAATTCGCGATAGAGCCACGCACGCGCCAACGCCCATCCGCGCTTCACTGACGCCGGTGAGATGGTGAGCGCTTC
>DASURJ010000316.1:0-8441 GCA_036280115.1 Gemmatimonadaceae bacterium | reverse complement strand
TCGTCTCGAGCTGCGCCCGCACTCCCGGGAACGCCGTATCCGCGTCGAACGGCACCACGACGCTCGCATCCGAGATTCCGGAGCGGCTCGCCGACACCACCTTCTGGCGCTTGATCACCGAGTTCTCGGAGCCGGGCGGCTACTTCCGATCCGACAACTTCGTGTCCAACGAGACGTCGTTTCAGTACGTGATCCCGGAGCTGCAGCGCACCATCAAGCCCGGCGGCGTCTACCTGGGGGTGGCACCGGACCAGAACTTCACCTACCTCGTGGCCCTCAAGCCGAAGATCGCGTTCATCGTCGACATCCGGCGGCAGAACCTGATCCAGCACCTCATGTACAAGGCGCTGATCGAAACCTCCGCCGACCGTGCCGATTTCATGTCGGCGCTCTTCGCGCGTCCGCGTCCGGATGGCGTGAGCGCGGAGAGCTCCGTGGAGAAACTGTTCCTGGCGTACGGCCTCGTGCCCACCGACACCGCCCGGTTCAGGAAGAACCTGGCCGCGATGACGGATTGGTTGACCGAGCGCAAAGGGTTCGCGCTGTCGCCGACCGATCTCCAGGTACTGGAGTACGTGTACCGCGCGTTCGTGACCGCGGGCCCTGACATCACGTACGCGTTCCCGAACGGCGGTGGCCGCGGCTTCGGACGCTGGCCGTCGTACGCCCAGCTCATGCTCGAGAGCGACGGCCAGGGGGCGAACCGAAGCTACCTCGCGAATGAGGCGAACTTCCGCGTGCTGAAGGACATGGAGTCGCGGAACGTCATCGTGCCCCTCGTCGGGAACTTCTCCGGCGACAAGACACTCCGCACGGTGGGCCGCTACCTGAAGGAGCGTGGCGCGACGGTAACGGCCTTCTACACGTCGAACGTCGAGCAGTACCTCTTCCAGCAGGCCGACGACTGGAACCGCTTCTACGCGAACGTCGCCACGCTGCCGCTCGATTCGACGAGCACGTTCATCCGTTCGCTCTCAAACGGGAATGGGTTCCGGCCCGGCAGCCCGAACTCACGCTCCGTACAGCTGCTGTCCTCCATCACCGAACTGCTGAAGGCGGTCCAGGACGGTCGGGTGCAGACGTACTACGACATGATTCAGCTGTCCAAGTAGGGGCGGGTACGAGTACGCCACTCGAACAGGCCACCGGAGATGACTGACGGCTGCCCCACCGAACCGTGTGGCCTCTCGCTCGACCTAACGAGCCGCGAAGCCTCCCCCACCGCCGGTAGCTTGCTCGTACGAGTAACCGACCCGTAGTACTCGCCGTTCCGCCCACGGCGCACCCACGACCTGAAGTCCCACCGGCAATCCGTCGCCCGTAGTACCGCACGGAAGGGAAAGCGCCGGCAACCCCGTGAAGTTGAACGGCGCCGTGAGCCGGGTCAGTACACCTGCCGTTGCGACCGCGTCGAGCCCGTCGATCTCCGGCGCCGGTATCGGGGTTGCCGGGAGGACCACCACGTCGAATGGTCCGCCGTGCTCGACGAACCACGACTCGAAGCGGCGGCGGTAGCGAGTCTGCTCGCGGCGCGCGTGTGCGTAGTCGGTCGCGCCGTACGACGCGCCGCGGCGGAGTCGCGCGAACACGTCGGCGCCAAAGTCACCCGGCGCCTGCTCCATCCGCTCGCGATGGAAGGTCGCCGCGTCGGCTGTCGTCATGAGGCCGTTGAGACGCGCCGCGTCCGGTAGCTCGGGCGCGTCGAACCGGTCGACGCGCGCGCCGAGCGCCGCGATCGCATCGACCGCCCCTCGCACGGCATCCGCTACCTCCTGATGAACGTCCCCGAGCCACTCGGCAGCGATGACCCCGACACGCCACTCGGCGATTCCCGCGTCCAACGCGGACAGATAGTCGTCGGTTGCCACCGCCGCTGAGCCGGGGTCGCCGGGGTCGTAACCGGCGATGACGCCGAGCAGCGTCGCGACGTCGCGGACGCTCCGCGCCATCGGGCCGGCGTGATCCAGGCTCCAGCTCAGCGGCACGACGCCGCGCACGCTCACGCGTCCGTACGTGGGCTTGAGTCCCACCACCCCACACAGCGCGGCAGGGATACGGATGGACCCGCCGGTGTCGCTGCCTAACGCCATGTCACACATCCCGGCGGCCAGAGCGGCCGCCGACCCACCCGACGACCCGCCGGCAATACGGTCGAGCGCCCGCGGGTTGCGACACACCCCGTAGTGCGGGTTGTCGTTCGTGACGCCGAGCGCCCACTCGTGCATGTTCGTCTTGCCGACGATCGCGGCGCCGGCCTGACGCAGGCGCGACACGACCCACGCATCTTCGTCCGGCACGCGGTTGGCGAAGAACTTCGAGCCGGCGGTCGTCCGGACGCCGGCGGTGTCGAACAGGTCCTTGACCGCGACGGGGACGCCGGCGAGCGCTCCATCCACCTCGCCGCGCGCGGAGGCGTCCAGGGTTCGGCGCGCATCGTCCGCGGTGACGGTGATGAACGCGTTGACCTCCGCATCGCGTGCTGCGATGCGCGCTAACGCGGCGGACAGGGAATCGCGAATAACGGGTTCGGGCGGGCGATGCCTAACGGTACAGGGCGGCGTACTCGCGTCTGAGCCGCTCGACCTTCGGGATGTCGTGGAACACGATGTACGGGTGCGTCGGGTTCCGTGCCGCGAAGTCCTGATGATATTCCTCGGCCGGATAGAACGCCTCGAGCTTCGTCACCTGCGTCACGATCGGCCGCTTGAAGACGTTCTGCCGGGTGAGCTGCTCGATGTACGCGCGCGCGACACGCGCCTGCTCCTCGGTCGAGAAGAAGATCGCCGATCGGTACTGCGGGCCCACATCGGGGCCTTGTCGGTTGCGCTGTGTCGGATCGTGAACGACGGAGAAGAACACCTGCAACAGCCGTTCGAACGTGACCTCGGCCGGGTCGAAGGTCACACGAACGACCTCGGCGTGTCCCGTGGCGCCGGAGCTCACGGCGTCGTAGTCCGCCGTCTCTCTGGTTCCGCCCGCATACCCGGACACGGCGTCGGTTACGCCCTTGATGTGCTCGTACACGGCCTCCACACCCCAGAAGCAACCCCCAGCGAACACCACCGTCTGGGTCCCGGAAACGGCGGGCGCAACGCTTGCTTCCCGTGGCGCAGGAATACTGGCTACGGCGTCGGACGCAGGACGCCGGGCGACGACGACGAACGGCGCGGCTAATGCCGCCACAAGTGCGGTGCGTACGGCCAAGCGAGACATGGGACCTCGTGCAGATCTCGTGAATACCACCCTTCGATAACCTTATGAGTGCACGCGGGCCTGAAAAGGTTCCGACGTCAGGAAATGCACCACATATACCGCCCGGTCGAGAAAGCTTTGAACCCCCATCACTGGCGAGCGATGTGTAAACAGGCGTAACTTCCCCGGCTGGCTCCACCCTCCATCGAACCCATCGCACAAACCATCAGCGGCCGCGCGCCGTGTCCGGACACCGCAAGTGCCCCGAGCCGAGGAACGTTCAGTGAGTCCAGCCAACAACGCCGTCATTCCCCAGATACTCCAGACGTACGAGGCCGACATCCTCGAGGAATGGCTGCGCGAGCAGCAGGCCGCGTTCCGGTCGGGGACGAGAATCCGGGACGCTGAGCTTCGGGCTCAATCGGGTGAGTTTCTCAACCTGTTACAGCAGGCCACGCAGGCCGGTCACCTCACCGACATTCAGGACCCTGCGTTCAGCCGCGTCCGCGACATGCTCAGGGACACCTCCCGCTCGCGCGGCCTGCAGGGCTTCTCCCCGTCAGAAACCGCGACGTTCGTATTCTCGCTCAAGCGGCCACTCTTCGCCCGCATCCGCCGCGAGCTCGCCGGCGATGCCGAAGGGCTCGCGGCGGTGACTTGGGCGGCGACCGAGCTCCTGGACAAGCTCGGGCTCTACACCACCGAGGTCTATCAGAAGAGCCGCGAGGAAGTCATCGCGCGCCAGCAACAGGAGCTCCTCGAGCTCTCGACACCGGTCGTGAAGCTGTGGGACGGCATTCTCGCCCTCCCCATGATCGGCACCCTCGACAGCGCACGCACACAGGTGGTGATGGAGTCGCTGCTGCAGCGGATCGTGGAGACCGGGGCCGAGGTCGCGATCATCGATATCACCGGCGTTCCAACGGTGGACACGCTCACCGCCCAGCATCTCATCAAGACGGTCACCGCGGCCCGCCTCATGGGCGCTGACTGCATCATCAGTGGCATCCGGCCGCAGATCGCGCAGACGATCGTTCACCTCGGCGTCGACCTGGCGAACATTACGACGAAGGCGACCCTCGCGGATGCCTTCCGGCGGGCCCTCGATATGACGGGCCAGCGCGACAAGCTGCGCGCCCGCGGTTGACCGGAGGCGGTCTCGTGGATCGCATCCCGATTCTCAAGCTGAGAAATCTCCTCCTGGTCACGATCCAGGTGGACATGCACGATCGGCTCGCGCTCCAACTGCAGGAGGAGTTGACGGCGCGTATCACGGAAACGGGCGCGCGCGGCGTGCTCATCGACATCTCCGCTCTCGACATCGTCGACTCGTTCATCGGACGTATGATCGCGAATATCGCGTCCATGTCGCGCATCCTCGACGCCGAGACCGTCCTGGTCGGCATGCAGCCAGCCGTCGCCATTACGCTCGTCGAGCTCGGGCTGACGCTGCCGGGCGTTCGCACGGCCCTGAACGTCGACCGGGGCATGGCAATGCTCGAGGCAGCAACGGAAACGGCGGTGGACTCGAGCGAGCCGGATGACAGTCCTTCGGACTGAGTTGCTGGAGCTTCGCTCCGGGTCCGACGTCGTGTCCGTTCGTCAGGTCGTTCGCACGTGGGCGATCGAGGCGGGTTTTTCTCTCGTCGACCAGACGAAGATGGTCACGGCCGCGAGCGAGCTCGCCCGCAACACGGTCGATTACGGTGGCGGTGGGATGGTTCGGCTCGAGTTGATCTCCGACGGAATCCGCCGAGGATTGCGGGTCGCATTCGAGGATCAGGGTCCGGGAATCCCGGACATCGACAAGGCACTCACCGATCACTTTACCACCGGAACCGGCCTCGGTCTTGGGCTCGGTGGAGCGAGACGACTGGTGAACGAGTTCAACATCAACTCACGAGTAGGTGAAGGAACGAGAGTCGTGATCACACGGTGGAAGTGAGCGTGGCCCCACGCGTCACCTATGAGTCGGGAATCACGATATCCATCGATGATTCGAGCCAGATTGGCGAGGCCCGCCGCGCCGCGACCACCATTGCATCGGATGCGGGGCTGAGCGAAGTCGAGGCCGGGCAGTTCGCCATCATTGTCGCCGAGGCGGCGACGAACATCGCGAAGCACGCCACGCGTGGCGAGATCGCGCTGCGGTCGGCCGGTCGCGACGCGCGCAGCGTGGAGGTCGTCGCGATGGACAAGGGGCCAGGCATTCGCGATCTCGACCAGGCGTTCCGCGACGGTTATTCCACCGCTGGCAGTTCCGGGACCGGGCTCGGGGCGATGTCGCGGCTCGCGACCGCCGTCGACGTGTTCACGGTGCCCGAGGTGGGTACGGTCGTCGCGGCGCGCGTCGACGGGAGCCGGACCGGCGGGCGGCCGCGGCACGCCGGGTTCGACATCGGCGTCGTCCGCGCCGCGAAGCGCGGCGAATCCGACTGTGGTGACGACTGGAGCCTCGTCCTTGACGACGGGCGCGGTCGGGGGGTCCTGACCTTGGCGGACGGATTGGGTCACGGCTTACCAGCCGCCGAGGCGTCGCGACGCGCGGCGGAAGTCGCGGAAGAGCACGCCGCGGAGTCCCCCGGTCACGTCGTCGCGGAACTGCACCGAGCGCTACGCTCGACGCGCGGCGCGGCGGTGGCCGTGGCCGAGTTCGCAGCCGACGAGCCGACGCTGCGGTTTGCCGGGCTTGGCAACATATCGGCGGCGATCGTCGCGCCGGGCGAGTCGAAGAGTCTCGTGTCGCATAACGGCATCGCCGGACACGAGATGCGGAAGATTCAGGAGTTTTCGTACGTCTGGCCGCTCGGCGCGGTGCTCGTCATGCATTCCGATGGCGTGAGCGCCCGATGGGATCTGAATCGATACCCGGGGCTCCTGTTGCGGTGTGCGAGCGTTGTGGCCGGCGTGATCTATCGCGACTTTTCGCGCGGGCGGGACGACGCACTCGTTGTCGTCGTCCGTCGCGTGACGTGAGCAGGTAGCGGGGAGCAGGTAGCGAGAGCGATGTCGATAAACGCATTGATGGCCGTCGAGCTGATCCGCGAACACGACGTGGTGTTCGCGCGCCAGCGTGCGCGCCAGCTGGCAGCCGAGTTCATGCTCGACGCGCAGGACCAGGCTCGCTTCGCGACCGCCGTGTCGGAGATCGCACGAAATGCGCACCAGTACGCTGGCGGCGGCCGCGTGGAGTTCCGCGTCGAGGCGGGCCCGCCGGGAATGCTCGTCGCGCGCGTCATCGATCGCGGACCGGGCATCGCGCGGCTCAAGGATGTTCTGGACGGGCGGTATATATCGCCGACAGGGCTTGGCATTGGGATGATCGGCGCGCGGCGGCTCACCGACATGTTCGATGTCGTTTCTTCGAGCGAAACAGGTACCGAGGTCACGCTGGGTAAGCAGCTCCCGTCAGCGGTCCGCGTGACACCCGCGACGGTCGGCAAGATCGTCGGCACGGTGGCGGCGGTGACGCCGGTCGACCCCGTCTTCGAGCTTCACCAGCTGAGCCAGGAACTGCTCCGCACCGTGGCGCAGCTGCGGGAGAAGCAGGTGGAGAGTGACCGGCTTGCGCAGGAGCTCGCGGAAACGAATCGCGGGGTCCTCGCACTCTATGCGGAGCTCGATGAGCGCGCGCTTTACCTGGAGCGCGTAAACGAGCTCAAGACGCGCTTTCTCTCCGACCTGAATCATGAGATTCGCACGCCGCTGAACGCGGTGCGGAACGTCGCGCGGCTGCTGCTCGACGGCTACGAGGGGCCGCTGACGGAACGGCATCGCCGTGCGATCGAGATGATGCGTCAGTCTACCGACACGTTGTCCGACCTGGTGAACGACTGGCTCGACCTGGCGAAGATCGAGGCCGGTCGGACGGAGGTTCGGATCGAGACGTTCGCGGTGGAGAGCCTCTTTGGGGCGTTGCGCGGCGTGTTCCGGCCGATCGAGACCGACGATTCGGTGCCACTCATCTTCGAGCCGCTGCCGCCGCTCCCGGCGTTGATGACCGACGAGTCCAAGGTGGCGCAGATTCTTCGCAACTTCATCTCGAACGCGCTGAAGTTCACCGAGCACGGCGTGATCCGTGTGCGCGCGTCCCGGGGCCAGGACGACACCATCGTGTTCTCGGTGACGGACACCGGTATCGGTATCGCACCGGAGAACATGGAGCGCTTGTTCGAGGAGTTTGCGCAGATCGACAATCCCATGCAGCGTCGAGTGAAAGGCACCGGGCTCGGACTGCCGCTGTCGCGGCGTCTGGCGCGATTGCTCGGCGGGGAGGTGGTAGTGGAAAGCGAGCTCGGTCGCGGGTCGGTCTTTTCGCTCGTGTTACCGATCACGTACGTCGGCAACGAGGAGCCGGGGGCGCCCGCTCGGACCGCGGTCGATGCCACGCAGGCCGAGGTGTCACATGCCTGATCGCGCGAAGACGCGAGTGCTCGTCGTTGACGACACCCTCGCGAATCGCTGGGTACTGGCCAGGATCCTTCAGGAAGACGGGTACGAGGTCGTCGAAGGCGAGACCGCGGAGCAGGCGGTCCGCCTCGTGACCGAACGACCCGACCTCATCGTGCTCGACGTTCGGTTGCCCGACGGGAGCGGGTTCGACCTCGCGCATCGGTTCAAGGCAGACCCGCAGACGGCCGATATTCCACTCCTGCTCATCTCGGCCAGCTTCACGTCGCCTAACGAACGCGCGCGCGGGCTCGACGCGGGAGCCGACGGCTACCTCACGCATCCCGTCGAGCCGCCGGTGCTGCTCGCGACCGTTCGCGCGCTGTTGCGTGGCCGCGAGGCGGAGCTCGCCGTCCGGGAGAGCGAGGCCCGCTTCCGAGCGATGGCCGACACGGCGCCGGTAATGATCTGGATGGCCGATGCGTCCGGCGCGCCCGAATGGTTCAATCGATCGTGGCTCGATTTCACGGGGCACTCTCTCGAGAGCGATCTCGCGGCGGGCTGGATGGCACTCGTGCACCCGGATACGGTCGACGCGGTAATGACGGAGTTCCGCGCGAACTTCGACGCGCGCCAGCCGTTTCGCATCGAGCTCCAGATGCTCAGGCACGACGGCGAATACCGCTGGGTCCTGAACTCGGGCGTACCACGAATCAATGCGGCCAGCGTGTTCACCGGCTACATCGGTTCGTGCATCGACATCACGGACATGAAGGAGATCGAGACGGAGCGTGAGGCGTTGCTCGCGCGGGAGCGCGCGGCGCGCGCCGACGCGGATCGAGCCCGCGCGCTCGCCGAAC
>DASURJ010000315.1:0-3545 GCA_036280115.1 Gemmatimonadaceae bacterium | reverse complement strand
GGGCGATCGCGAGGAGAGCGACGGCGGCGAGAGGCCCGTCGTCCGGGGCACGGCAGCCTTGTAGCGCTCGCTCGTACAGCTCGCGCGCCTCATCGGTGCGCGAGCGAGCCTCGGCATCGCGCGCTTGTTCCACGAGCGCCTGGGGCGTGGCGGCCGTTCCGGCGACGAGCCGGAGGGGAAGAGCACCAGGGCGCCCGCCGAGCGGTCGCGCGGGCTTCACGTCCCGCGCCATTCGCCCATGCTCGCGCAGCGCCGCGCACGGGATGCGCGGCGCGTCGTCAGAAGACAGAACCGCGCGGTAGACATGAGCGAAGTTGGGGACGAGTATCAACTGTTAGGCAACGTCGATACCAGCCGTTCCCGGTCGCCAACTGCGTTGCGCGCCCGCGGACAAATCTCCGCCAACGGCGCGCTGCTGCAGCGAACCGTGACTGCGCACACGTCTGGCGCGTGGTGTGTCGCACAACCGGGGCGACGGACGCGCGCGCGCAGGCGTTCGGAGACGTTCGGTGCGTCAGTACCGGCGGATGTCCGGCAGGGCGCGGCTCACCCGGATGTCTGGCGAAACACACGTAGCATGGCCGATCGCCAGAGCGCCCGGCCGCCCTGTGGTCAGAATATGCTCAGGTTCACGTACTTCTTCGGGTTCGCCCTGAAGTCCGCGACAAGCGCCCTGAGCTCGACCACGAGTGAGTCGCTCTGGCGGTAGAGCGTGGGATCATTCATGAGGAGTCCGACCGACCCCTGGCCGCTGTTGATCTTCATCATCACCGAATCGGTCGTCTGCAGCACCGAATCGAGCCGCCCTTGCGAGCGCGTGAGCTGGCGCGACATGGCACGCATCTCCTCGCTCATCTCCTTCAGCGTCGCGGCCGCCGTGGCAACGTCGTCGACGATATGGCGCACCTGGCCGGTCGCCGTCGACGAGTCGACGCGCTCCGCTACCTGCTGCACGCTCTCGGCGGCATCGGCGAGTCGGCGCATCCCGCGACGCATGTCCGCGGACAAGGCGTCCAGGTTGGTCGATTGCTGCCGGACCGTTCGAGACAGCGCCGCCGAGAGCGTGGCGAAGTTCTGAATGGAACTGCGAAGCTCGCGCGCGGCCTGGTCATCGAACGCGACCTCGAAGCGCCCGGCAACAGACGCGACGTCCCCCGCGATTCGTCCCGCGACGGCGGTCAGCTGCGCGATGTCAGGGAGCGTCGCGCCGGGCAACGCGCCGCCGCCCGCCTGTCGCGCTTCCGCGAGCTGGCGCGCTACGACCTCATCCCGCGGAATCGCGGCTTCCTCGGTGATCGTGGCCTGCCACTCGCCGAACAGACTGGACTCGTTGAGCAGGACCACCGGATCGCGCGGCAACTGTACCTCCGGATCGAGCGCCATCGCGACCTGCACCCAGCCGTCCCGAGCGAGCTCGATGCTTTCGACACGACCGGCGCGCACGCCGCGCAGCACGACCGCTGCGCCGACGCGCACGTTCCCGACGTCGCGAAAGCGAGCCGTCACGCGCTCGTTCCGGTCACGGAGGTCGGCCTGCTTCACCCAGAGCGTCGCCGCGATGATCGCAACGACGCCGAAGAGAACGGTCAGGCCGACTATGAAGTCGTTGTTGCGTTTCATCGGGTTTTTCCGAGAAGCCAGACGACCGCCCAGAAGGCGTCGAGAACGAGAATCATTGTCGCCGAGTACACCACCGCGCGCGTGGCTGCCTGGCCGACCCCCTGCGCGCCGCCACGCGCACCCGACCCGTGTATGCAGCCGATGAGCGTGACTGCGGTGCCGAAACTCGCTGACTTGACGAGACCGTAGCGAACGTCGAAGTCGGTGAAGAAGAGCCGCATGCCCTTGACGAAATCTGCCGACGAAAGCTCGAGCAACAAGACGGAGGACACCCAGCCAGCACCGACGCCCACGATCATGGCGAGTCCCACGACAACGGGAAACATGATCGTCCCTGCGACCACGCGCGGGACCACGAGGTACGAGTATGGATCGTACGCGAGCGTCTCGAGTGCGTCGATCTGCTCCGTCACTCGCATCGTACCGAGCTCCGCCGCGATGTTCGCGCCGACGCGGCCGGCGAGCGCGAGCCCCGTCAGAACCGGCGCCAGCTCCATGGTCACGGTCTTCTCCACCAGCGTGCCGACGAAGTACAGCGGCACCGCGCCGGTGATGGAATAGCTCGCCAGGAGCGACAGCACGATCCCCGTGAAGAGCGCGATGAACAGCGCAATAGGGAGTGAATCGACGCCGAGCGAGCGCGCGTGAGTGGTCGCGAGCGGTAGCCAGGTTCGGACGTCGCGCGTGGCGGCGGCGCTCTCGGCAACGAAGTGGCCGGCGCGCCCCACCCCCTCGACGCCCTCTCGTACCGAACGCCCGATAGCCGCGATCATCCTCTCACGACGGCCCGGGTGTGTCTCAGGTCACTGTGACAGCAGCCCCAGTCGCAACGCGAACTGGACGTAATCCGAGCGATGCCCGAATCCGAGCTTCTCCTGAATCCGTTGCTTGTAGGTGTCCACCGTCTTCGGCGAGATGAACAGCTTTTCGCCGATCTCAGGCGCCGAGTAGCCCTGGGCGGTCAAACGGAGGACGTCGCGCTCGCGTTCGGTGAGCTTCTCGAATCGCTCCCGGTCCGCCTGACGCGGATCCTTTCGCGTGAGCCCTTTCGCCAACACGCTCGCGGCCGTGGGACGGACGTACACATCGCCCGCCGCAACCGCTCGCACCGCGTCCACCAGTTCACGGTCGGCCGCGCTCTTCACGAGGTACCCCGCCGCGCCGGCCTCCAGCAACGGCACCAGGTAATCTTCCTCGGCGTGCATGGTGAGCACGAGCACCCGCGTCGGAAGCCCCTTCTCCACGATCTCCTTCGTCGCGCTCTTGCCGTCGACCTCGCCCATGGACAGGTCCATGATCGCGACGTCCGGCTTGAGGCGCTCGACGAGGGCGATGGCATCCTTCCCGTCACTCGCCTCGCCAATCACCTCAATGTCCTTCGCGGTGCGAAGCACGGCTTTCAGCCCTGCCCGCACGACCGCGTGGTCATCAGCCAAAATGACGCGAATAGTGTCCCCGCTCATGCAATGCCTCGTTGATCGAGTGAAAGCGTAACGACGACCTTCGTACCACGTCCAGGGCTGCTGTCGATGGTGAACGTACCGTTCACCAGCGATACGCGCTCGCGCATGGTGAACAGGCCCATGCCCGGACGCCGACGCTCGGCCTCGTCGACGTCGAACCCGCGACCGTCGTCCATCACCTCCAGCGTTACCTCCGACGCGGACGTTGTGAGTCGCACCTCGACGTTGGTCGGCGACGCGTGACGAACCGCGTTGTTGATCGCCTCCTGCGCGACACGATACAGCACCGACGCGAGGGTGGGCGGCACCTGAGCACCGCTCTCGTCGGCGTCGATGGCGATCGTCGCTCGTGACGTTGTCTGGAACTCTCGCGCGAGCCGGCGGAGCGCCGCGGGAAGCCCGAGGTCGTCGAGCACCCGCGGATGCACCGTATGCGCGAGCATGCGCACTTCCTCGAGGACG
>DASURJ010000314.1:0-3799 GCA_036280115.1 Gemmatimonadaceae bacterium | reverse complement strand
GCACGGGATCCTTCCAGCGCACGTTCTTCTTCTTCAGCTCGGCCAGCTTGCGCTGCAGCTCGTCGTCGGAATAGGTGTAGATGTACTTGTCCATCCCCTTCTTGGGGTTGGACAGCTCGATGCGGTGCAGCGGCGGGACGGCCGAGTAGAGCCGGCCGTCGCGCACCAGGTCGGGCATGTACTTGAAGAAGAGCGTCGCCAGCAGGCACCGGATGTGGGCACCGTCGGAGTCGGCGTCGGCCATCAGGATGATCCGGCCGTAGCGGGCCGCCTCGAGGTCGAACGTGCGCCCGGAGCCGGCGCCGACGACCTGGATGATCGAGGCGCACTCGGTGTTCTTGAGCACGTCGGCCACGGTGGCCTTCTGCACGTTGAGGATCTTGCCGCGGATCGGCAGCAGGGCCTGGAACTCCGAGTTGCGCGCCGCCTTCGCGGTGCCCATCGCGGAGTCGCCCTCGACGATGAAGAGCTCGGAGCGGTCGACGTCGCCGGAGCGGCAGTCGTTGAGCTTCGCCGGCAGCGCGGAGGACTCCAGGGCGTTCTTGCGGCGCTGGGTCTCGCGGTGCTGGCGGGCGGCGATCCGGGTCTTGGAGGCCCCGACGACCTTCTCCATCAACAGCTTGGCCTGGGCCTTCTCGGCCCGCTTGGTGGAGGTGAGGAACTTCTTGAGCTCCGACGACACCACCTTGCGTACGACGCCGCGCGCGGCCGGCTGCCGGACGGGACTCGTCACTTGCCCTCCTCGCCCCCGGGTTGCACGCGCTGGGCGGACGGGTGACGGCGGTCCCCGCCGCGCCTAACGACTTCGCGTCACTGCTCCGCGACGGAAGCGAGGTCGGATATGTGATGCCCGTACCGCGGCGGTCGCTCGCGCCATGCATCGAGGCCGAGCGGCTCGCGACGATGGCTCCGTGGCTGGTCGCGGATGGCGTGGAGCGCGCGGTGGCGGCGCACATCGCGCCCCTCATCGATACGCGGCTGCGAGCCGTCGTCAGGCGGGACTGGCTTGCTCTCACGATGACCTGGGACAGCGCGGTCGTCGTTTCGCGGCCCTAACGGGCCCGCGTTCGGTTTTTCGACGCAACTTTTGTGACCCATGACCGCCCGAAGGTGTGGTCCAGGCGTTATGTTGCGAGGTGTACACCCGGCCCGGCGCGTAGCTGCTCCGGACGCTTAGGTCATTCCCGCCTGTATCAAGGACGCTATGAAGCAGACCCTAGCCACCGCGCGCGACGCATTCGTCGCCTCCATGAAGCGTGAGACGACGGGCCCCGAGCTGACGCGGCTCGTTGCCGTTCTCGACGACCTCATCAAGTGGAGTGTCGCCCGTCCCAAGGCCCTGGCGTTCCGAGGCGATGGCGCCAGTAGCGTGTTCGGGTTCCAGCTCGCAGGGTCCAGCACCATGTTCTGGTCGGCGCGTGTCACGCGCGGTGATGCGCCGACCCTCGAGATCTATCCGCCCACTGGGCGGAACCTGAGCGCGGAGCTCCGCGAGAAGGTGAAGGAGACGTTGAACGCGAACTCGCGCCAGCCCACCGCGGATGACCGCGGGCTGCGGATCGGGTTCGGCGCCCTCAAGAACCCGAACGCTCGTCAGGCGGTGCTGGCGCAGCTGGAAGAGCTCACGCGCTGCGCGCCCGCCGTGCCGAACGTGACGTCCGCAACCGGGTCGGCAACAGCGGTGGCGGCGACGGCATAGTCGGCGCGGAACGACCGGGGCCGGTCCGCGACCGGCCCCGTCCCTTCCACTAGTACTTCCGGAGCCCGCCGGTGAGCTTCCGCTCCCGCCTCCTCATCGCGTTCGCCCTCGCGACGATCATCCCCCTCGGGCTCCTGGCGTTCGGCGTGCGCCGGCAGCTCACCACACGCCTCGTTGCGCAGCACGAGCAGCGCGTTCGGGCACTCGTGCATGTCGTCGAACAGGACCTTGCCCGCGAAAGCGCGTCCATCGCCGCGCGCCTCGCGAGCATCGCGCGCGCACTGCGCACCGACGACCGCTTCCGGCTCGGCACCCTTCGACCGGACGGCGATCGCGCATACGTACTGGATTGGGGCGAACAGGCCATGCGGACGGCCGGCCTGTCGATGCTGCAGCTGCAGGATGCGAGCGGCCGCATCGTGAGCTCCGGACATTTCCGCAACGAGTTCGACCGGCTCGAGCCCGAGCTCCCATCGAGCGTTAGGCAGGCGCCGGCCGGCGTGCTGGTCCGCGCTCGCGCGCCCGAGGGGCCATTTCTCGCCCTGACACGCGCGGACTCGGTCCAGATCGGTGGCCGGAGGTTCGATCTCGTCGGCGGCGTGCGCGTGGACAGCGCGTTCCTCCAGCGGTTCGCGCGCGAGGAAGGATTGCTGGTCTCACTCGTGACGCCGACGGACACGTTGTCATTCCGACAGCGAGGAATCGCAGCCGTCCGGGCAGAGGGATGTCGTTCCGAGCCGGGTACCCGCGAAGCGGGTGATGCGGAATTGCAGCCGTCCCGGCCGAGGGCCCTCTACCAGCAGCCCTGCGATTCCTCGACGGCGCGCCGGCGGCGCTCCGCTCGGACTGACGGCGAACGCGACGTCATCGCCGATCTCGGCCTGCCTTACCTCAGCCTCGGTGACTCGACGCATCTGACACCCGCGCGCCTCACGATCGCCTACGCGATCCCCGAGCTCGACGTACTTCGGCGCGACGTCGACCGCTGGTTCATCGGTGCGCTTGCACTCGTCGTCACCGCGGCACTCGCACTCGCGGCGTGGCTCTCATCACGCCTGAGCGGCCCGCTGACGAACCTCGCTCACGCCATGTCGAGCATCGATCTCGACAGCCCGGACATCGCCATCGCCGCCAGCCGCGACGACGAGCTCGGAACGCTCGCCCGCCGACTCGGCGCCATGTCCACCCGACTCCGCGCCAGCGCCGCGCGTCTCCGCCAGGCCGAGCGCCGCGCCACCGTCGGTGACATGGCGCGGCAGGTCAACCACGACATCAAGAATGGGCTCATCCCCATTCGCAACGTGCTCCGCCACCTGGTGCAGGTCCAGGAGCAGGAGCCTGGCCACCTCCCGACCGTCTTCGCCGAGCGCCGCGCGACACTCGAGTCGAGCGTCGGATACCTCGATACGCTCGCTCGCAACTACGCTCGCCTGACGCCGCGCGTGGACCACCGCGCCGTGGACGTGAACGGTATCGCGCGTGAAATCGCCGCGTCCACGGCGACGGCGGGCGGGATCAACATCCGTACGCGCCTCGCTGACGGCTTGCCGCGCGCGAACGGTGACCCCGTCATCGTCCGGCGAATTCTCGACAACCTCGTTCGCAACGCCGTCGAGGCACTCGACGGCGCGGGGGGCGACGTCACCATCGTCACCGCCCGCACGCGCGAAGGCACAATCCGCATCACTGTCGACGACACTGGGCGCGGCATGACCGAGGCCGAGCTCGCGCGCGCGTTCGACGACTTCTACACCACCAAGCCCGACGGCACCGGCCTCGGCCTGTCGGTCGTGCGTCGCCTCACCGCGGACCTGCACGGATCCGTGCGCGTGGAGAGCGCACCCGGCAAGGGCACGACGTTCACAATCGATCTCCCCTCATGCACACCGTCCTGATCGTCGACGACGTTCCCGCGATGGCCGAGCAGTACGCGTACGACCTGCGGCGCCTCGCGGGACTCGACACGCGCGTCGCGCTCGGCGGCGATGAGGCGCTCGAGGTCGTGGCAACCGAGACCGTGGACTGCATGATTCTCGACCTCGAGATGCCGGGGCGCGACGGGTTCGCGGTATTGCGCGCGCTCAAGGAACGCGGGGTGGA
>DASURJ010000313.1:0-2617 GCA_036280115.1 Gemmatimonadaceae bacterium | reverse complement strand
GGCACGGTCCTGCGACGTGATCCCCCGCCCCGCGAGCAGCCGCAGCCCGAACGTCTCGAGAAAGCCGGGTACGACGTGACTTCGGCGCGCTTCGATCCCGTCGGCTCCCCCAGGAAACGTGTATCCCTCGACGGTGAAGGTGCTGCTGCTTCCACCACCCGTGAATGGAATGGCCGACCCGACCGCGGCGCGCTCGACGCCCGGGATGGCCGCGATGCGCTCGGCGGCATCGGCGTAGAAGCGCGTGAGGGCATCTTCGCTCGTCGCAATGCGGCCGCCGGTCGTCCCGAGCCCGATGACGACGAGGCCCTCGCTCGGAAAGCCCGGGTCCACCGCGCCGAGCTTCTGTAGACTGCGCGCGAGGAGTGCCGCGCCGACGAGCAGGAGGCAGGACAGCGAAACCTGCGACGCGATGAGCGCCCGCAGCGCCCAGGAGTCGTGCCGCCGCGTCGTCCTGCCGGGACCGCTGCCTAACAAGCGAGCCGGGGACGCGGTCATGACCGAGCCGGCAGGAACGAGCCCGAACAGCACGGCCGTGAGCGCAGCGACCATGCATGCGACGCCGAGCACTCTCGCGTCGAGACGCACGTCGGCGAGCCGTGGCACATTCGCGGGAGCGGACGCGATGAGCAGGGACGTCGCGAACCAGGCGAGCAGCGTACCGGCGACGACGGCGAGTGCCGCGATCATGAGACTCTCGGTGACCACCTGCCTCGTGACGCGCCCTCGGCCCGCGCCGAGCGCGGCGCGCGTCGCGAACTCGTCCACGCGTCCGCTCGCCTCGCCGAGCATGAGGGTCGCGACATTGACGCACGCGAGCAATAGCAGCACCGCGGATGCACCCAACAGGAGCAGGAGCGGGCGTCGGGCGGTCCGCGTGATCTCCGATTGCCACGGCGCGAGCCGCGCGCCGACCGGGTTGGGTGGCGAGCTTTCCGCGACGAGACGGGCGGTCTCGTCGGTCGCCTGCTCGAGCGTGACCCCCGCACGCAGGCGGCCGATCGCGAAGAAATTGTTGCTGCCCGCTCGCGCGTCGCTCGGATCGCCGCCGGCAGGGATCCACACCGAGGCCGGACGTCCTCGAGCCGCGAGATCGAGGCCAGGCGGGAGGACGCCCACGATCTCGTACGGCGTGTCGTCCAGTCGCAGCGTCCGGCCGATGACAGCGGGTGACGCGCCGAACCGTGTCTGCCACATCTCGTGGCTGATAACCGCGACTCGCCTCGATGGCGTACCGTCCTCACCGGGAAGAAAGAACCGGCCGATGGCGGTGTGCGCCCCCAACACCTGCAATAGCGATGACGACGCCCTAACGACGCCCACCTGCTCGGCGACGTCGAATCCCGTCAGGGTGCGGTCCGACCCGGCCCATACCGCGACGGCATCGAAGGCCGTCTGTCGCTCCTGCCATTCACGGAAGCCGGGGTACGAGAACCAGTTCCGGTCCCACCGCGCCTGGAGCGCCTCCTGCTCGCGCCAGTGCGGGTACGTTCGATAGACGGCAATGAGCCGATGCGACTCGGCGAATGGCATCGGACGGAGGAGCACTCCGTCGACGATGCCGTAGATCGTCGTCGCGGCGCCGATGCCGAGGGCGAGCGTGCCCACGGCGAGGGCAGCGTAGGCGCGCCGACGGCGCAGTGTGCGGAACGCGAACCTGATGTCGGACCCGGCCTGCACAGGAGACTCCCGCCAGAGGCAGTGGTTCGACAGCGCTATTCCGTGGTGGGTTGGTACGGTGTCGAAACGCGCGGCACCGGCTGGCGTCGTCCGGCGCAAGATCGTTCAACGGAATGCCCTCACACCGAGTGGACATGGCCGAGGGATCGCACGTCGTTCCCGTCAGGGGTCAGACTCCTGAGGAGGGCGAGGCATCGCGCGGGTGGCTCGCTTCCTTGCTGGGCCGGCATCCAGAGAGGGGAAACGGATGAGGGGATGAGGGGGATGAGAGGGATCGCTCCTCATCCGGGACCCGCCCTCGCGCCGGGACCGTGAATGATGGGGGAACTGCAACCAGGCGAGTGGCGTCCGCGGGGAGCCGTTCCGCGTCAGTCACGTTCCGGCGGGAGGAGCCTTCCCTCGCACCGGAGGATGCAACCTGCGGTCACGTGTTGTACACAAGTATCCGCGCCCGGCTCGGAACGACACCCTGCTGGGCGAGAGAGCTAGTTCTTACAATCGAGCCGATCGTTCCAGAGGCGAATCTGCGCCGTGAACTTCGGGATCACTTCTGCTTCGGACCTGATCGACTCGAGCACGAGGCACGCGTCGGTGCGCTGACCGAGGAGCACATAGGCGGCCGTGGTGTACACGCCCAGCTCGACGATGTCGTCTCGCGCCTCGAGTCGTGGCACCATGGCGCGGGCGGAGTCGAGCACCGCACGCGCGAACGTTTTTCCCCGCACCGTGTCATCCCTGGCGCGGACGATCAGCGATTCGACGTGGTCGAGCGATTCACGCACACCACCGCTCGGTCCGCGCGGCGTTGGGGGGGGCTGCCTCGTTCCGGCCGGGGGCGAGCCGACCGCAGGGCTCGGGTCGCGCTGTGACGGTGAGCTCGACGTTTGCGCGGCGCTCGAGTCCGGATCGCTCGCGAGTACGGACGACATGGTGTCGG
>DASURJ010000312.1:0-5372 GCA_036280115.1 Gemmatimonadaceae bacterium | reverse complement strand
TTTCCACGCGACGCGTGGAAACGATGGGTTAGGACTCTGACCCCCAAAACGTCAAAACTCTTCCCGCCTCGATCCCGTCGTTATTTTGGGAGCGCGCAGAGCGCGCTCGTGGCAGACGACCCCCCAACCCGGCGTATGCCGACTGGAGGCTGCGGTATGGCGGACGAACGTCGATATCGGGAAGACGAGGTCGCCGAGATCTTCGAGGCGGCGTCGGCACCCGTGCCGTCGCGCCGCGACGCCTCGTCCAGCGGCGCCGCATCAGAAGAGGGGCTGACGCTCGCCGAGCTCCAGGCGATCGGCCGTGAGGTCGGAATCACGCCCGAACGGATCGCCGACGCCGCACACGCGCTCGATCGCAGCCCCACACGCATCCCGCGCCGGACGGATCTCGGGATGCCGATCTCGGTGGGTCGCACTGTCGAGCTTCCGCGCGCGCTCACGGATCGCGAATGGGCGTTGCTCGTGGCCGAGTTGCGCCAGACGTTCAGTGCCCGAGGCCGCGAGAGCACGCACGGTGACACGCGGCAGTGGACGAACAGCAATCTTCACGCGTACGTCGAGCCCACGCCTGCCGGTTACCGCCTTCGTCTGGGAACGCTCAAGGGAGACGGCGTCGCCCTCAACCGACTGGGCGCAGGCGGACTTGGCATGGGGCTTCTCGTTGCCATCGCTCCGCTGCTGGGGGGCGCCGGCGCCGAGCTCGCCGGCGCGTTATGGCTCGGCGGCATGGGCGCGGGCGTCGTCGCGTACAACGCGCTGCGCCTGCCGCGCTGGGCGCGAGAACGTGAGGAGCAGATGGACTACATCGCGGAGCGCGTCCGCGCGCTGGTGGGTCCGGGGGCCGAGGTGCAGGCCGACCGGGCCGGCGCCGATCGCTAGGTCGCCGCTGCTTCGCGGACCGTCTCGCGCCGCTCGCGGTCGTCCCGCTGGCCGAGAAACTCCCCGATCGGGGCGAGCACTTCGATGTGATCGCAGAAGATCTTGAACGTGGCCATGATCGGCACGGCGAGGAACGCACCGGGGATGCCCCAGATCCACCACCAGAACGCGAGCCCCACGATCACCGCCACGGGGTTCAGCGTTAGGCGCCGGCTGAAGAGCATTGGCGCGATGAGCTGGCCCTGCACCAGGTTGATGGCGAGAAACGCCGCGGGGATGAGCGCTGCCTGGCCGACGGTATCGAACGTCGTCAGCGCGGCCACGGCGAGGACGAGCGTCATGACGGCGGCCCCCAGATAGGGGATGAACTCGAGGACCACCACCATCGCGCCCCAGAGCACCGGGCTCGGCATGCCGAGCAGGTAGAGGACGATCGCGACGACGATCCCTTCGCCGACGTTCATCGCGAGCGCCGTGATGAGGTACAGCGAGATCGATGACTCCGCCTTGCGTGCGATCTGGACGGCAGCGCGCTTGTCCCCGAGGTGGGGGAGCACTTTCACGAGCTTCTGAAGAAAGAGGTCGCCGCCCGCGAGCAGGAAGTAGAGGAGTATGACCACTTCCAGTGCGCCGGTGAAGAAGCGCTGTGTCGTACCGAAGATCCTCGCCATGAGGCCGGGCCCGCGCACGACGACCTCGGTGGCCTCGCGCGGTGGTCCACCAGTCGTGGCGGACTCCACCTGCTCGGCCGTTTGTCGCACGCGCTCGAGCGGCTTGAGGATCTTCGCCATCTTCGCCTCGGCGTTCGCGAGCGTTGTGGGCGCGGCGTTCGCCCACCGCTGAACCGGGCCGGAGAGCTCGAACACGGCGAGGGCCGCGATCAACAGGACGCCGAGGACCACGATCGCCGCGCCGATGGGGGCGCTGATGCCGGTGCGGGTGAGCGCGCGCACGACGGGGCTGAACAGCAGGTCGAGGAGGATGGCAATGACGACCGGCAACAGGAAATCGCGCGCGAAATACAATGTGTACAGGAGCGCGAGGACGCTCAGGATCGTTACACCAAGTGACCGCGCGCGAACGGTGGTGATGGCGGCCGCGGTACGCCGGATGTCGGGTCGCGGCGCACCAGGCTCGACCGGCGGCGCGGCCGCATGCTCGTCCACTTGAGGGGCGAGGAGCGATGGTTCGTTGGCGGCGCCGGCGGACATGCGATTCGACTCGTGCGTGAGCGGGTAGAGAACGGGCGCTCGTGACGAGCGGCCACCTCGCCGAAAGGCAACTGCCGTGCCCGGCTCGAGTCTTCGGGGTCTCCTCTATAGCGGGGTCAAGGACTAGCGCTTCGATCGGGAAGGCGCAATTTCCGCCCCGTCGGAGCCGCGGGGTGGAGATCCGTCTGCCTCCAGGCGCAGTGACTCTTGCTACATGAGGCCATCCATGTCGATGTGGAGAGAGTTCAAGGCGTTTCTGCTCAAGGAGAACGTGCTCGCGCTCGCGATCGCGGTCGTGGTGGGCACCGCGCTCAACGCGCTCGTCACCGCGGTCGTCGAGGACCTGATCATGCCGGTCGTTGCGGCGGTGACGCCCGACCCGGTGACGTGGCAGACGGCGGTGACGCCCGGGCCGATCCCGTTCAAGATCGGTCATCTGGGCGGCGCGTTACTCAACTTCATCATCATCGGGTTCGTCGCGTGGCGCGTCAGCAAGGCGTTCATTCGCCCGACACCGGCGGCCGCGCCCGCCACGAAGCCGTGTCCGTTCTGCAAGATGAACATCGACGCCGCCGCGACACGGTGCGCGCATTGCACGAGTCAGTTGTAATCGCTGACCACAACAAATCGGCTTTCGCATGGCTGACGATTATCGTGGTGGCGGCATGCCACTGTGGGGCTGGGTCCTCGTCCTCACGGCTTTGGCGATGTTGGTCGCGGTGCTCTACCGGTCGCTCGCGACCGGCGGGTATCACTGACGCAGCAAGACGATACGTAAGGGGTCAGAGTCCTAACGCATCGTTTCATTGCTTCAGCAATGAAACGATGCGTTAGGACTCTGACCCCCTTGGCCACGTCGTGGCAGGACGGTCGGAACAGCGATGACGCGGAAAAGGCCGAAACGGCCGGATGCGGGGACGCGTCTCGCGCCAGGTCCGGCATCCAGAACGGAGGGTGAAACGGATGAGGGGGATGAGGGGATGAGGGGATGAGCGACATCATCCCACGTAGGTCGAGGCTCCGCCCGCCGGAACGTGACTGAAGGGGGAACGGCTCCCCGGGATGTCACTCGCCCCGGGAGCACTTCCCCCTCACTTCACGGCCCCGGCGCGAGGGCGCGTCCCGGGCGGGGAGCGATCTCTCTCATCCCCCTCATCCCCTCATCCGTTCCCCCCCTCCGTTCTGGATGCCGAAGCGGCGCGGCCCTCGCGCGACGCGGCGTCGGTGCAACGCCGTCATCCGGCCGTTTCGGCCCATTCCGCGTCATCGTCGCACCGACCGGCCCGCGCGCGCCAGACAGGACGTTCTCGAGGCGTCTTCTGCGTCTGCTCATTCGGGGCGCGACAAAACGATGGATTAGGGGTCAGAGTCCTAACGCATCGTTTCATTGCTCCAGCAATGAAACGATGCGTTAGGACTCTGACCCCTAAAGTGTCTAAAAGACGCAGCCGCTGCGGCGCGGGATGACGATCGCGACGCCGCCCGAATCGGTGCGCGGCGCGGCGCAGATGCCGAGGGCATCGGCTGGTAGGGAGGCTACCGGCAGGCGAACCGTGACCGACGCCGTGTCGTTGTTCAGCGCCACGACCGTCCCCCCGCGGCGATACACGAACGCCTGCTCGCTCGCAACGAGGTGTTCCATCCGGGCGCGGCGGAGATCGGGTCGCGACGCACGCAGACGCAGCATCCGCTGGACGTGCGACCACACGTCCTGCTCCACGGGCGTTCGACCCGACGCGTCGAACGCGTTGCGCTCGCCGGGCCAGCCGCCCGGAAAGTCCCGGCGGTTGTCGGGGTCCGGCCCGCCTGGCAGGCCGATCTCGTCGCCGTAGTACAGCAGCGGCGTCCCGCGTACCGTGAGCAGGAACGTGTACGCGAGCTTGAGCCCTTCGGCCGTCGCGCCGCGCTCGTTCATGAAGCGCTGCACGTCGTGGTTGCCGAGGAACGGGACGAGTGACGACGGATTGTGATACAGGTGATCGCGGCCAAGCATCTGCGCGACCTCGCGGAGCTGGCGGCCCTCGGCGAATGCGCGGCGGAGCGGGAAAAGCAGCGGGAAATCGAAGAGCGCATCGACCCGGGTGTCGACGCCGTCCCACTGGCGGCGCCCACCCTCGAAGAACGCGAGCAGCGATGGGTCGCCATCGAACACCTCACCCACGACCTTCAGCGTCGGGTACTCGCGCTTGATGGCCGACATCCAGCCTCGCCAGAACGTGCGCGGCACGTACGGCCACGTGTCCTGCCGGATGCCGTCTGCCCCGGTCATCCCCACCCACCAGAGCGTGTTCTGGTTGATGTAGCGCGCGACCTCCGGATCGTTCTGGTTCAGGTCGGGGAGGATGTCGATGAACCAGCCATCGAGCGTCGCCTTCCGCATCTCGGGTGTGGAGTATGGGTCAGCGAGGGTCCAGATCTGCCACGTGTTGGCGAGATGCCGGTCGCGCGTGCCGTTGTACCACGTGGGCGTGGGAGGGTCCTCGACCCACGGGTGGTACGGGCCCGTGTGATTCGCGACCATGTCGAGGATGATCTTGATGCCCGACCGGTGCGCGTCGTCCACGAGCTGGCGAAGCTCCGCCAAGGTGCCGAAGTGCTCGTCCACGCCGTAGAAGTCCACCGCTCCGTAGCCGTGGTAGTCGGTGATCGGCTGGCCGTCGTAGACCTCGCGCTCGTTCAGCCGGTCGTTGTTGTCGTAGACCGGGTTGAACCAGAGTGCCGTCACGCCTAACGAATCGAGGTACGGGAGCCGCTGGCGAATCCCGGCGAGGTCGCCGCCGTGGTAATAGCGGGCGCGCTGCCGGTCGATCAGCGCCGGCGATTTTGCCGGGCGGTCGTTCGTGGTGTCGCCATTCGCGAACCGGTCGGGCATGATGAGGTAGAGGACGTCATCGAGCCCGAATCCCTGGAAACGGCCCGCCCTCGCGAGCGGCGCGGATACGCTGAACGGAACCGCGACGTTCCCAGCGGGCGTGCGGAGGGTGAGCGGATACGATCCCGGGCGCGTCCCCGCCGGAATCGTGACGTCAACGAACGCGTACGAACCCCGCGCGTTCACCTTGGGCGTGCCGCAGCGTAGTCGGCGACACTCCATGCGCGCGCCGGCCAGGTTCGCGCCGCGGACGAGCAGGCGCACCGGATTGATGGAGTGGCCGGCCCACCAGTTCGGCGGCTCGACCTTCGTGACGGCCGGCGCCTGTGCGCCGGTGAGCGGAGTGGGTCCCACTATCGTTCCGAGCGCAGCCGATGTGTCATTCCGAGCGGAGGCGCGAAGCGCCG
>DASURJ010000311.1:0-2134 GCA_036280115.1 Gemmatimonadaceae bacterium | reverse complement strand
GAGCGCGATCAGCCTGACGCTCGTCGTCGCCTTCGCGGGGTGTGCCCCGCGACGGGCTGCGCTTCCTAACGAGGGGATCCACCCGGTGGCACAGCTCACGGCCGGCTTCGACCCCGGCATTCGGCGAGACGTCGAGACGCTTCGTCGAGCGACGGAGCGATTCCACGATCGCAATGCTGCGGGCGCGGCCGGCTACCCGACGAAGCTGCCGGCGTGCATCGCCGATTCCACGATGGGCGGCATGGGTCATCACATGATCGACCGGTCGCTCTTCGACGAGAAGCTCGAGATCGAGCGCCCGGAGATGTTGATCTACGCTCCAATCGGCGACGGACACCTGGAACTGGTGGCGGTGGAGTACGTGGTCCCGTATCACGCCGTGCCGGCGACCGCGAAACCGCCCCGCCTGTTCGGGCAGGAGTTCAAGCGGTACGATCAGTTCAACTACTGGGCGCTGCACGTGTGGGCGTGGCGCCGAAATCCTGCAGGCCTGTTCGCGGATTGGAATCCCACCGTGAAATGCTGAAGGCGAAGCGCGAACGGCGAGGCGCGAACGGCGAGGCGCGAACGGCGAGGCGCGGACGGCGGAACCCACAGCTTCCTCAGCCAAGTAACCCGCGCTCATCTTTCGCCGCACGCTGCCAGGACGAAGGCACATCCGTTGGCGACGATCCAGCCTCGACCGGGTGCTGAGGAGACCGGATGAACATCGCGCGAAACCGCCTCGCAAGTCAGCACCTGTCGCGACCGGTCTTCGACGATCCGGGCGCAGTCGTTCGCTGGATGGGCGCCGTGCAGTCGCAGGATTTTCTGGGAGGGCTGTGGGGAGTGGGTCTCCGCACCCGCGGTGCGACGGAAGCGAGCGTCGAGGCCGCCATCGCGCGACGCGCGTTCGTGAGAACCTGGCCGATGCGCGGCACGCTGCACTTCGTGGCCGCGCCCGACGCGCGCTGGATGCTGAAGCTCCTGACCCCGCGCGTGATCGCATTGGCAGCGGGCCGATACCGCCAGCTCGAGCTCACCGATGCGGTATTCGCGCGGGCAGCGCGCGCGGTCGAGCGGGCGCTCGTCGGTGGCAAGATCATCCGGCGAGATGCGTTCGCCCAGGTGTTGAGCTCGGCCGGCATCGCGACGACCGATTCGCGCGGGCTCCACATCCTCGGGCACCTCGCGATGACGGGGCTTCTGTGCTTCGGTCCCCGGGACGGCAAGCAGCACACCGTCACGCTGCTGGACGAATGGCTGCCGCCGGTGCCGCCCCTGGCGCGGGATGAAGCGTTAGGCGAGCTCGCGCGCCGCTACTTCACGAGTCACGGTCCGGCGACGGCCCACGACTTCGCGTGGTGGTCGGGATTGACGGTCAGGGACGCGCGCGCCGGCATCGAGCTGGCGGGCAGCGAGCTCGAGGGCGAGACCGTCCACGGGCGCGCCTATTGGGCGCACCGATCGACGCCGTCGCGCGGCGCGGCGCCCAGGGCGCATCTCCTCCCCGCGTGGGATGAATACACGGTCGCGTACCGCGATCGCGACGCTGTGCTCGACCGGAAACACGCGACGAAGGTCAACGCCGGTGGGGGTATCCTCAAGCCCGTCATCGTGGTGCGGGGCCGAGTGGTGGGGAGCTGGCAGCGAACGCTCGGCAGGGATAGCGTCATCGTCACACCAGCGCCATTCACGCGTCTCGAGCCGGCCGATGCGCGCGCCGTCGAAAGAGCCGTCCGCGCATACGCGGCGTTTCTCGGATTGAAACCGGAGCTCCGGATGCCGCCACCGGCACAACGACGTGGCGTGACGACCGGCTCGCATTGACCGTGAGGGCTGGCGGCGATCCGCCCACGGTGCGAACGTCGAGCAACTCTCTCACTCCGCTTCGAGCGCCATGCCTGTATCATCGCCACGTTCGTTCCTCGCGGGACTCGTCCCGGCGACGATCGCCGCCATCGCGGGTCTTTCTGCGTGCAGTCCACGGCGCGAGGCCTTGCCGCCCGGCGCGTCCATGGATACCAGCCGGGTCGAGCGGGTGGTGGGCGGGCTGCTACCGTCGGTCGAAGTCGTCAACCGGCCGCCGGTTCGGTGGACGTTAGGCGAGCGGATGGCGCACTACAGCGTCCCGGGGGTGAGCGTTGCCGTGATC
>DASURJ010000310.1:0-5338 GCA_036280115.1 Gemmatimonadaceae bacterium | reverse complement strand
GGCCACAGTCTCTGGCACTTCGTGGCGGCGGGCGCAATGCTATAGTGGTCGCTGCTCTTTGCCGTTCCCCTCCACCGCGCTCGCCCCGATGCGAAGACTTCCAGTCACCCCGCGCACGATGCTCGCCGTCGTGTCGCTCTGCGCGACGCCCCTCGCCGCGCAGACGCGCTTGCTGCGCAGCCCCTCCGTCAGCGAACGGCACATCGCGTTCGCGTACGCCAACAACATCTGGGTCGTCGAGCGCGCAGGCGGCGCCGCCCGCCGCCTAACGAGTTTCCATGGCCAGACCCAGAACCCCAAGCTCTCGCCCGACGGGAAGTGGGTGGCGTTCAGCGCCGAGTACGGCGGAAACACGGACGTGTACGTGGTGCCCGTAGACCCGGCCGCCGCGGCGGAGTCGGGCGGACAGCCCAAACGGCTCACGTGGCACCCGGGTGCCGATGTGGTGCAGGGCTGGACCCCGGACGGGACGCGCATCATGTTCGCGTCCGGACGCGCCACCCATGCGCCGAACGCGGCGCCGAGGTTCTTCACCATCGCGATGGACGGCGGCGTCGAGGAGCCCTTGGCCCTCCCGCGCGCCTACCAGGGCAAGATCTCGCCCGACGGCAAGCGGGTAGCCTACCGCATGAACAACTCGTGGGATGAGGAGCGCCGCAATTACCGCGGCGGCCAGAACCGTCCCATCTGGATCGTGGACCTCGCGACCTACGAGCTCGAGTCGCCGCCGTGGACCGACTCGAACGACAAGGACCCGGTCTGGTTAGGCAGCGTCGTCTACTTCCTGTCCGACCGCGACGGCGTGGCGAACATCTGGGGCTACGACACGCGCACCAAGCAGCTTGGCCAGGTCACGAACTACACCGACTTCGACGTGAAGACGCTCGACGCCGGCGCCGGCGTGCTCGTCTTCGAGCAGGGCGGGAACATCCACGAGATCGACCCCGGCTCGGAGCGCGATCGCATCGTGAACGTCACGGCCGTCGGTGACTTTCCGTGGATGATGCCGCAGTGGAAGGACGTCTCGAACCGCATGACGAACCTCGCGCTCTCGGCCACCGGGAGGCGCGCGGCCGTCGAGGCGCGCGGCGAGATCTTCACCATCCCGGCGGAGAAAGGCGATGTCCGCAACCTGACCAACTCGAGTGGCTCGGCGGAGATCGCTCCGGCGTGGTCGCCGGACGGGCGATCGGTCTCGTACTTCAGCGACAGGTCCGGCGAGTACAGGCTCTATATCGCCCCGCAGGACGGCCTGGCTCCGCCGCGCGAGATCACGATCCCCGAGCCGAGCCGTTTCTTCGCGCCGGCGTGGTCGCCTAACGGGCGTCGGATCGCGTTCCAGGACACGCACTACCGGCTGTGGATGGTCGACGTCGCGTCGGGAAAGGCGACGGTGGTCGACACCGACCCGTTCTACAACGCGGACCGCTCGATCGTCCCGGTATGGAGCCCGGACTCGCGGTGGATCGCGTACCCGAAGCACCTGCCGTCGCTCTTCCGGGCGATCTTCCTCTATGATACCGAGACCGGCGAGACGAAGCAGGTCACGGACGGTCTCGCCGACGCGACGTCGCCCGCGTGGGATGCGAGCGGCAAGTACCTCTGGTTCTTCGCCTCGACGAACTACGGGCTCAACTCGTCGGTACTCGACATGTCGGCCTACGAGCGCTCGACCACACGCGGGCTGTATCTGATGGTGCTGTCGAAGGCGGACTCGTCGCCGCTGCTCCCGGAGAGTGACGAGGAGGCGGCGCGTGCAGGGCGGCCGCCGCGCGAGCCCGGCCGCGAGATCCCGAGCCGCCCGGACAGTGCCAGCCCGTCACGCGCCGGACCGGGCGCGGCTGGCCGTACTGCCCAGGGGGCCCAGGCACCAGACTCGATGCCTAACGCGCAGCGCGCTGCGGCCGGGCGCCCCATTCGCATCGACTTCGACGGCATCCAGCAACGCATTCTTGCGGTCCCCGACCTCGCGCTCCGCGATTACTCGCAGCTCCGCGCGGGTCCGCCGGGTTCGGTCTTCTTCCTCGAGCCCATCCCGCAGACCGGCACCGGCGGCACGCCGGGCGGCGGTGGCGGTTTCGGCGGCCAGCGGAACACGCTGCACCGGTACCAGCTCTCGACCCGCCGTGCGATCCCCTTCGCGCAGGGCGTCGCCCAGTACGTCGTGAGCGCCGACGGCCGAAAGCTGCTCTACCGCACGCCCGGTGGCGGAGGTCAGGGCGCTGCGGGCGGCCCGGGCGGCGGAGGTGGCGGTCAACTCTTCCTCGTCGACGCCGACCGGCCACAGCCGCCGCAGGCCGGCCAGGGTCGACTCAACGCGCAACTCCGCGCCCACATCGACCCCCGCGCCGAGTTCCGGCAGATCTTCAACGAGGGGTGGCGCAACCAGCGCAACAACCTCTACGTGCGAAACCTGCACGGCGTGGACTGGCCGCGCATGAAGCAGATGTATGGCGCGCTCCTCCCGCACGTGAACCACCGAGCCGATCTCAATTACCTGCTCGACAACATGGGCGCGGAGATCGCCGTGGGACACTCGTACGTGCGCGGCGGCGAGATGCCCGAGGTGCCCGACGCCAACGGCGGCCTGTTAGGCGCCGACTTCAACGTCGAGAACGGTCGCTACCGCATCGCCCGCATCTACGACACCGAGGCGTGGAACCCGGAGCTCCGCGCACCGCTCGCCATGCCGGGCGTAAACGTGAGCCGCGGTGACTACATCGTCGCCGTGAACGGCGTCGAGCTCAGGGCGCCGGATAACATCTACCGCCTGCTCGACGGCACGGCTAACCGCCAGACGGTCATCGCCGTGAACTCCCGCCCCGCGCTCGAAGGCGCCCGGCAGGTGACGGTCATCCCCGTCGCGAACGAGCAGGGGCTCCGCACGCGCGCGTGGGTCGAGCGTAACCGGCGCGTCGTGGACTCGCTGTCGAACGGCCAGCTCGCCTACGTCTACGTGCCGAACACGGGCCAGCCGGGCTACACGAGCTTCAACCGCTATTACTTCGCGCAGCAGCACAAGAAGGGCGCCATCATCGATGAGCGCTTCAACGGCGGCGGCTCCGCGGCCGATTACATCGTCGACATCCTCGGCCGCGACTTCGATGGCTACTTCAACAACCCCGCCGGCGACCGCGTGCCGTTCACGAGCCCCGCGTCCGGCATCTGGGGTCCGAAGGTAATGATCATCAATGAGATGGCCGGCTCCGGCGGCGACCTCATGCCGTACATGTTCAAGCGCCGCAAGATCGGCCCGCTCGTGGGCAAGCGCACGTGGGGCGGGCTCGTGGCGACGAGCGACACGCCACCGTTCGTCGACGGCGGCTCGATGATCGCGCCGCGGTTCGGCTTCTTCGCCCGCGACAACAAGTGGGCGGTCGAGAACGAGGGCGTCGCGCCGGACATCGACGTCGAGAACTGGCCGAAGGACGTGATCGCGGGCCGTGACCCGCAGCTCGAGCGGGCGGTGCAGGAAGCGCTCCGCCTCCTCGCCGCAAACCCCGGTGATCGTCTCACGAAGGAGCCGCCGCCGCCAACGTGGGGCAGGCGGACGAAGCCGTTTTGATCGTTAGGTACCGGCGACCACCCCGATCGGCCGGCTGCGCGCGCCTCGCGCGGCACGCAGCCGGTGCGATCCTCGGCATGGTCCTGTTCGCGGGGACGACGGTCGCCGCGCAACCCTCCCGCAACCAGGCAGCATCGCCGGCTTCCCGCGCGAGCGCCGATAGCGCCCGCCTCGCGGCCGACCTCTTCTTCCGCGCCGTCGCCGACGAACGATGGGATGCTGCCGCCGCGATGGTGGACACGATCATCGTGAAGCACATCGTCAGCCAGCGGCTGCGGTGGCGCGGCGTCCAGCCGCCACAACCGCGGCCGCTGACGGTCGACGACTTCATGCGCGATGACCCGAACAAGCCGCGCGCCGTGGCGGAGTACGAGCTGAGGCGCTATCGCGAGCAGATGGCACGCGCCGATTTCAGCTTTCTGTCGCACGAGTTCGCGGGCATCACAACGCTGACCGAGCTGTCGCGACTGAGCGCGCTCGAGGCCACGTCACGCTACCTGCAGGCACAGGACTTCCGCGTGCAGTCGCGGGAGGCCGCACGCCGTTCTGGCTGCCCGGCGTCCTACGGCGGCGGGCCCCCGCCTATTCGTCGCATCCTCGGCGTCGCACTCCCCGCCGACACCATCGCCTACGTGCTCCACGACGACGGTCCGCCTTCCGCGATGGTGGAGCAGCCGATGCCCCGGTTCGACCCAATGGTCCTGCAGATGCGGCTGCGGTCGGGCGCGTGGCGGATTCTTCCGAGCACGAGCATGCTGCGCCGCCCGGGCAGCGCGATCGTGGCCGTACAGTGTGACTCGGCAACGCGGCGTCCCCCTCGGTGAGTGCCGAGCGCCGGCCGCTCGTCCTCCTTCACGGGCTGGGCCGGACCCGCTGGTCCCTCTGGCCCGTCGCACGCGCCGCGGCGCAAAGCGGGTACGCGGTACACAACCTCGGCTACCCGTCGCGCAGAGCGCCCATCGAACGGCTTGCCGACGACGTCGGGCACCGCATCCTCGCGCTCGCTGCGCACGCGTCCGTCGATGTCGTGACGCATTCCATGGGTGGCATCGTGCTTCGTGCCGCGGTAGCGCGCGGTGTCCTTTCCTCCGAGGCCCTGCACCGCGTGGTCATGCTCGCACCGCCGAACCAGGGCAGCGAGGTCGCGGATCGGTTGCGTGACCTACGCTTCTATCGGTTCGCGTTAGGGCCAGCCGGCCAGCAGATCGGTACTGGCGAGGGGAGTGTGCCTCGCCGCCTGCCACCCCCGCCGTTCGAGCTCGGCGTGATCGCCGGGCGCCGCAGCAACAACCGGTTCTTCGCGCGCATCCTCGGGGACGAGAGCGATGGCAAAGTGAGGGTCGCGAGCGCGGGCGTGGAAGGCATGCGCGAGCTCATCGTCGTTGATCACGCGCACACGTTCATCATGTGGGCGCCGGACGTGCTCGCGCACATCTTCGCGTTTCTCGAGCACGGTCGGTTCGTCGTACCGTCGCGCTGACTGGGGCCACCCGCTTCGAAGCGGTCGACTGGTCTGGGTCTCGCCGCGATCGCCCCTCTTGCGCGCTCGCTGCCCGCGTCGTAGTCTGTCCCATAGTCTTGCCAAGGGACGCGCCATGCGCCGCGAAACCGGCGACCTGCTTCAGGGCACGCTCGCCATTCTCATTCTGAAAGCCCTCCTCGGCGGGTCGGCGCATGGCTACGCCGTCGCCCGCTGGGTCGAGACCACCACCGACGACGTGCTGCGAATCGAGGAAGGCTCGCTCTACCCCGCCCTCCGACGCCTCGAGGACA
>DASURJ010000309.1:0-3253 GCA_036280115.1 Gemmatimonadaceae bacterium | reverse complement strand
AGAACGCGCGATCGACGCCAGAGACGCGCGTAGAAGAAGACGGTCGCCAGCCCGGTGAGGAGAAACGCCCACCACGCCCAGTTGTTCGCGACACCGCGCTCGCGCACGAGGTTCGTGACCAGATTGGGCGTATCGGTGCTGAACGTCGTCGCCACCATCGACACCCCGATCAGCCACCACGGGGCGGCGCGACCCGACGTGAAGAACTCCGTCGTGCTCGAGCCGCCGCGCCGGGCGAGAACCACCGCCGGTATGAAGGAGACCACGACCGACAGAAGGACGATGAGCGCGTCGATGGCGTTGAGTTGCATGGAGGCGTGACCGATGACGTTGGAGAGCTTTTGACATGCCGACGGTCGCGGGCATTATTCCCGTACTCAGCGCTGCGCGCAACGACCAACCAGCCGGCCTCGGGCCGAGGAGCAGTCAATGACCTCGCAACCAGATCGTCGTGACTTTCTCAGGGCCGCGGCGCTCGCGGGCGTCGGCCTGGGACTCGGCGGGTGTCGCACCGGTGGCGCGACGGCCGAGGGTGATATCAGCGCAACGCCGCTGGCATCGCCTACGACCGCGCTGTTCGCTGCCCCACCGCTCGATCGCGTGCGCGTGGGATTCGTCGGTGTCGGCCATCAGGGCTCGAGCCACGTCACGAACTTCCTGAAGATCGATGGCGTGGACGTGGTCGCGATCTGCGACGTGACCCCCGAGAATCTCGCCCGATCGCAGAAGGCGGTGACCGATGCGGGTCGTCCGCTGCCCAAAGGCTACGGTGATCGCGGCGCGCGCGACTTCGAGCGGATGATCGGCCAGGAGCGCCTCGACCTCGTGTTCACGGCGACCCCGTGGGAGTGGCATGCTCCGGTGATGCTGGCCGCCATGCGCGCTGGCGTGCACGCGGCCACGGAAGTGCCGATGGCCGTGACGCTCGATGAGTGCTGGGAGCTGGTCGAGACCGCGGAGCGGACGCGGCGGCACTGCATCATGATGGAGAACTGCTGTTACGACCGCGCCGAGCTGATGATTCTGAACATGGTCCGACACGGCGTGTTCGGAGAGCTGCTGCACGCCGAGTGCGGGTACCTCCACGACTTGCGCCAGCTCAAGCTCTCGGACTTCTACTACGATCGCTGGCGGGTGAAGCACTCGATCCGGCGCAACGGCGACCTGTATCCCACGCATGGCATCGGCCCGGTTGCCCAATGGCTGGACATCAATCGAGGCAACCAGTTCGACCACCTGGTGTCAATGGCCACCAAATCGCGGGGGCTCAACCTGTGGGCGGCATCGCGGATCGGCCCCGACAGCTCCGAGGCGCGCCAGCGGTACGCGTTAGGCGACGTCGTGACCACGCTCATCCGGACGAAGCGCGGCGAGACGATCGAGATCACCCATGATACCAGCTCGCCGCGGCCATACAGCCGGAACATCGTGCTCCAGGGAACGCGCGGGCTCGTGCGCAAGTATCCGGAGCAGCGGATCTACATCGAGGGTCGGAGCCCCCAGCACGATCGGTGGGAAGATCTGGAGGCGTACCGCGCGCAGTACGATCACCCCCTCTGGACGGGACTCGATGCGCGCGCCGCCGGCGCCGGCCACGGCGGGATGGACTACATCGAGGACTTTCGACTCGTCCAATCCCTCCGCCAGGGCACACCCATGGACTTCGATGTATACGACGGCGCGGCATGGACGGCGGTGATCATGATGAGCGAGCAGTCGATCGCGAGCCGGAGCCGCTCGGTCGACTTCCCCGATTTCACTCGCGGCGCCTGGAAGTCACGCCCGGCGCTCGGGATTATCGACGCCGATGGTCGGATGACGCCGGGCCAAGGGCCAGCCAAGGTCCACGGGGAGGGGCAGGCGTCAAACGCAGCTCCGTGACCCTTGACCCTCCCCGTGCCCCCTGGCCCTTGGCCCCTGGCCCGGTCATTCGTCTTTCGCCAGCGTGTCCAGCCTTGCCAGCGCCTCGTCCCGAGCCTCGTCGGCTCCGAGCCGGACGAAGAGGTCCACCGCGGCACGCAGGTCTTCGCGCGCGAGAGCGAGCTCGCCCGTCGCCAGCGCCGCATCGGCGCGCGCACGCAGACACTCGGCCTCGATGAGCATGTGCCCGTGCTCGCGAGCCAGCGATACCGCGCGTTCCAGCGTCTCGCGAGCGGGAGCGAGGTCGCCGCGCCGCGTGCACGCGACCCCGGCCACGCGCAGCGCATCCGCCACGCGAATGGGATCGCCCGCTTCGGCGAGCTCGCGCGCGGCGATGCGCGCCGTCGCCTCGGCCATCAGTGTGTCGTCGCGGCGCAGCTGCACCTCGGCGCGTCCGACGCGCGCCATGGCCGCGAGCGCAGGCGTTCCAGCGTCGTGCGCGTACTCGATCGCGCGCTGCTCGCACTCGTCCGCCCGGTCGAGGTCGCCCTGCTCGCGAAGCGTGATCGCGAGATTGTGATAGCTCTCCGCGAGCCCGCGAGGGCTTCCCAGGCGCTGATACGCGGGTAGCGCGCGCGCATAGAGCGCGATCGCGGCCTCGCGCCGACCGCGCACGTGGGCGATGGCGGCGAGGTTGTTGTTGGCGCGCGCGACGAGCAGCTCATCGCCATCGAGCAACGCCAGCTGCGCGGCGCGATCGAAGCTCGACTCCGCGTCATCGAGCGCGCCAAGCTCGGTATTCGCGACGCCGAGGAGATTGAGCGCCCGTCGAACCTGCGCACGATCCCCGCTCCGCTCGATCCCGCTGAGCGTCTCGCCGAGCAATGCCTGTGCGTCGCGCGGGTTCCCGGTGCGCAGGTGAGCCTCGGCCCACGCCGTCGCCAACGCGGGCTGTTGGCGCGCCTCGCTCGCGTGCGACGCGAGCATCGCGCGCACCTCGGCCCACGAGCCCGCGGCCGAAAGTCGGCTCACGAGTCCGTGAATGTCGTCGGAGGCTGGGCCAGCGATCATCGAGGCGAAATGGGCTCAGTACGCCAGCGCGTGGTTCGTAAAGCCGAAGATGTCGGCCTCCACCTCGTCGATCTCGAGATGCCGGATGGAGCCGAGCGGGAACCATGGCTGGGTGGCCGTCTCCTGCCTCCAGATGTTGAACGTCCCCTCGAGAGAGAGGTCCACATCGTCCTCATCTCCATCCTCGTCGAAATCGTGATCGGCGTTCTCGTACCGGATCTTGAGCCGCGCCGGGCGCAGCGTGTGAAAGCGAAGGCCCGACGGCTGAAAGTCGAAGATCAGGTCGGTGCCGCCGGTCATCGTGATGGTAATGCGGATCGAG
>DASURJ010000308.1:0-7347 GCA_036280115.1 Gemmatimonadaceae bacterium | reverse complement strand
CACGACGTACGCGTAGTTCACGCTCACGACGCGAGCGTCGGTACCGTCGGCCTTCATCACCACCACCTCGGCCTGATCGTGGGCGACCGTGGCCACGAACGCGATGCGCGAGCCGTCAGGGCTCCACTTCACCGAGCGGATGGCGAGGATGGTCTCGTCGGTGAGGTCGGGGACGAGTGGGGAGTTACCGGGGACCTGGTCGATCGCGCCGGTGAAGTGAATGCGCCGGCGTTCGGAACCGTCGCTCTTCTGGATGTAGAACGCCGGCCGGGCGCCCTGGAGCTCGACGAGCGCGACGGTCTCGAGCTCGGGCACGCTCGGGCCGGAGACGTCGTCATCCGAGCAGGCAATAGTCGTGAGAAGCGCGACAACCAGCGCTGCCGCGCGCGTGTCATATCGGGTCAACATGAGTCGTTCGAGTCGAAGTTCGAGTGAAGCACCTGCACTCGCTCAACCCGCGGTGGGAGCATGTTGTAACAAACCGGTCTGTGATAGCTGTAAACCGGCCGGACCGCTTGCGATCGATCCGGCCTTGAGTCTGTGGTCGCCATGCCCCCTCTTAGTCAGCGACCTGATAGAGCCTCTCAGCTCCTTCCTCATGCTCGACTATCTTCGCTCCGACATCCGCTCGGCCGTCCGGCGCCTTCGCACCTCGCCCGGCTACACGGCGGTCTCCATTCTGACGTTAGGTCTCGGGATCGGAGCCAGCACGGCCATCTTCAGCGCCGTCGACGGCGTCCTGCTCAAGTCCCTTCCCTACCGGGACCCCGGCTCGCTCGTGCAGGTCTGGGAATCGAGCATTCCGCGGAACTTCCCGACCATGCCTGTGACGCCGTCGAACCTCGCAGACTGGCGCGCACAATCGCGGACGTTCGCCGACTTTGCCGCCTCGCGGCCACGGCGAGCGATTCTCACTGCGGGGAGCGGTGAGCCCGAGCGCGTTCCGGGCGGCGCGGTGTCCACGAACTACTTCCAGCTCCTCGGCGTCGGAACTCACCTCGGACGCACGTTCGTTGCCGCCGACAGCCTGCCGGCCGCCGAGCGTCCGGTTGTGCTCGCGTACGGGTTCTGGCTTCGGCGGTTCGGCGCGGACTCGTCGCTCATCGGCAAACCGATCACGCTCGATGGAACGCCCTTCACTGTGATCGGCGTCCTGTCGCCTGACGTGCGGTCGCAGGCACAGCTCTGGACGACGCTCACGATCCCGCCACCGCTCCTGGCGGACCGCAACGCGCACATGCTCGCGGTCGTCGGCCGGATCGCGCCGGGGCAAACGATCGATGCCGCCCGCCGCGAGATGAAGACGATCGCGGCGCGACTCGAGGTCGAGTACCCGGAGTCGAACAAGACCTTCACCGTCGAGCTGGTGCCCATTCTCGACCAGATCGTCGGGAAGCTCCGGCCCGCGCTCATGGCACTCATGGCGGCGGTCGTGTTCGTCCTGCTCATCGCGTGCGCCAATGTCGCGAACCTGACGCTCGCCCGCGGGTACGCTCGCGCCCGCGAGGTCGCGGTCCGAGGGGCCCTCGGCGCTGGCCGGCGGCGTATCGCCGCGCAGATGCTGACGGAGAACGTCGTGATCGCGATGCTCGGCGGTGCCGCAGGCGTCACCATCGCGTCGTTAGGTGTGAAGCTGCTGCGCTCCCTGGCGCCGGCAAACCTGCCGCGGGTCGACGACATCACGGTCGACGGACGCGCGCTGCTGTTCGGCCTGGTGGCGTCGCTCGTGACGGCCATGGTCTTCGGCCTGCTCCCGGCGCTACAGGGCTCGCGCATCGACGTCTCGCACGCCTTGCGTCAGGAGGGACGTGGCGCGTCGGCATCCCGGCACGCGCGGCTCGTGCAGCGATCGCTCGTGGTCACACAGATCGCGTTCGCGATGGTGCTGCTCACCGGCGCGACGCTGCTCTTCCGCAGCTTCGTTTCGCTCGCCAACCGGCCGCTCGGGTTCGACACCGAGCAGATCGCGAGCGGACAGCTCACGTTGCCCGGGCGCACCTATGCGCGTGACGTCGACCGCGCGCGCTACGCGACGACGCTGCTCGACCGTCTGCGCTCCGAGCCCGGCGTCGAGGCAGCATCGATCGCCGGGGCGATGCCGGGCGGTCAGAACACCGCCTTGTTCCTCCTCTCTGTCGAAGGGCGCGCCGAGCCTGACCCATCCAACCCGCCGGCGGCGTACTTCGTTCCGGCGTCCACCGACTACTTCAAGACCCTCGGCATCCCGCTCGAGGCCGGGCGCGCGCTCACCGATGCCGACCGCGCGGATTCGCCCCCGGTGGCGGTCGTGGATGAGCTCTTCGTTCGCCAGTTCCTCGGAGACCGCGATCCACTCACCGCGCGCGTGTTCCTCGCGATCGACGACTCGATCCCGCGTCAGATCGTCGGCGTCATCGCGACGGTGAAACAGGCCAGCATCGACGCCGAGGAGCGGCCGACAACGTACGTGCCGCTCGCACAGGCGCCAGCGCCGGACATGAGTGTTCTGGTGCGCGGGAGAACTTCCGCCCCACTCGCGACGCTGCGAAACACCGTGCGCGCGGCTGACCCCGACGTGCCCCTGTACGACGTGCAGTCACTCTCCGACCGTGTCGCGGTCAACGTTCTGCCGACGCGGTTCTACACCGTGCTCGCCTCCGTCTTCGCGATCATCGCGGTCGTCCTCGGGGCCATCGGCGTGTATGGCGTGCTGGCGGACGCCATCTCGCGGCGTCGACGTGAGCTCGGCATTCGCGTGGCGCTTGGGGCGGCGCCGCGGACGCTCGTCACCGACGTGTTGGCCGACGGCGCTCGGCTCGCCGCAATCGGCGTGGGGATCGGGCTCCTCGCGAGCTTGTGGACGGGCCGAGCGTTGCGGGCGCTGCTCGTGGACGTGGGTGAGCGGGACCCGATTGCGCTGGGGGCGTCCGCGGTCGTGTTCGCGCTGGTGGCGCTGGTGGCGTCGTTAGGCCCGGCGGCCCGGGCGGTGCGCGCGGACCCGATCGAGGCCCTGAGAGCCGACTGACAGTTGCGTTCGAACGTTACGTAAGAAGCTTGACATTTCATGGAGCTGGTCAGCGGCGTGTGAGGGGCGGTCATACACATCTGATACAGAAAGAGCACGGCGTCTCGACCGGCCGCGCACATCCCGACCTTAGCATAGCGGAATCGTTCGACCTTCGTCGCGGTTCCCCATGGCTCCTCTGTCCTTCCACGGCGGCTCGCGCTGCTCACGCTCCGCGGCGATGGTCGCCACATCGATCCTGATCGCCGCCAATCGCCTCGCCGCTCAGGCATCGGCGGCGACCTCGCACGTCGCACCAGGCCCGATCGCTTTTGGCGAGCGGATCGCAGCGCATCGTACGCGCACAGCGATCCGGATCGACGGCCGTCTCGACGACGTCGCCTGGTCGAACGCGCCGGCGTTCTCCGTCCCGTTCGAGACCTACCCGGGCAACAACACGCCCGCAACGGTCCGCACCGAATGTCGGATCGCGTACGATGCCACCAACCTGTATCTCGGCTGCCATGCGTTCGACCCGAAACCGGGCGCCATCCGTGCCGTGCGCGCGGACCGGGATGACATCCTCGAGCATGACCGCGTCGGCATCACGATCGACCCGTTCAACGATCACCGCCGCGGGTGGCAGTTCGCCATCAATCCGCTCGGCGTGCAGTACGACGCCGTCTACGACGCAGGCGCCGACGTGCCTGACCACGCGTGGAATGCGATCTGGACGTCCGCAGGGCGCATTGCGGCGGACGGCTATGTCGTGGAAGCGTCGATTCCGTTCAAGTCGCTTCGCTTCCCGACGAGCGCGACACCTCGCGACTGGGGATTCCTCGCGTGGCGCCACTGGCCGAGAGATGCGAATGTCGCGCTGCACTCGGTTCGCATCGACCCCGCGATTCGATGCCTGCTCTGCCAGGCGGGCGCGCTGACCGGTCTCGCCGCGCCGTCTCCATCGCGCAACATCGAGCTCGGACCGACGCTCACGAGCATCCGCACCGACCGGCGTCGCTCCCGTGACACTCGGATCACGCGCGGCCAGTTCAAGCCGGAGGTCGGGCTCGACGCGCGCTGGAGCATCACACCGGACGTCACCGTCAACGCGACCGCCAACCCGGACTTCTCGCAGGTCGAGGCGGACGCAGCACAGATCGACGCGAACAACCTGTTCGCGCTCTCGTACCCGGAGCGCCGTCCGTTCTTTTTGGACGGCGCCGATCTGTTCGCGTCGCCGCAGACCGTCGTGTTCACCCGGACGATCGCCGACCCGTCCGCCGGCGCTCGGTTCACGGCGAAGCACGGCGGTACCGCGCTCGCGTTGTTAGGCGCTCGAGATGCCGTGACGAATCTCCTGTTCGCCGGGCACGAACGATCGCCGCAGCTCCAGCTCGACCAGCCCTCGACGGCCTTCGTGGCACGCGTGCGCCGTGACGTCCTCGGCTCGTCCACACTCGGTCTCTTCGGCACGTACCGATCGAGCGATCGGTACGCGAACCGCGTACTCGCCGTGGATGCGCTCCTGCGCCCGCACGCGACGACGTCGGTGTCCGCCCAGGCCGCGGTCTCCGCGACTCGGTACCCCGACTCGACCGCGTCGCGCATGGGCCAACCGGCCGGGGACTTCACGGGGTCGCTCGTCGGCGCTCGCGCGCGATTTCAGACGCGCGACGCAAACGCGCAGCTCAGCCTGTGGAAGTATACGGGCCGGTTGCGCGCCGACCTCGGCTTCATCCCGCAGGTGGGCGTCGTCGACATCGATCTCGACGGCGACCGCGTCTGGTGGGGCGCCGGCGGCGGCTGGCTCACGCGATTCGCCATCGGCGGGGGATACTTCGGCTCGCAGCATGACACCACACCGGCGTTCGTCAACGCGTGGCGGTTCGTTCGAGTCGCCTACGAGGGGCGCTCGGGCCTCACGTACAGAGCTTACGCGCGGATGCGCTCGGAGACGTTTCGTGGAGTCCGCTACGACTTCTGGACGCCGTGGATGAACCTGCAGGTTCAGCCGACGAAGTCGCTGAGTGCCGGCGTCGACGCGACGTTCGGCGGTGAGATCGATTACGCCGCCGGGCGACTCGCGAGGACGGTCCGTCTCGCGCCGGCGGCAACCGTACGCCTCACGCGGAACGCCGAGGTCCGCCTTCGCCAGTCGAACCTGACGCTTCGCACTGGAGAAGAGACGTTGCTGCGCGCGACGGTGTCGGAGCTGCGAGCGGCGTATCACCCGACGTCGCGAACGTTCGCGCGGGCGCTCGTCCAATACCGAACGACTCGGCGGACGAGCGCGTCCCTTCCCGTCCTCTCGGCATCGCATACGCGATCGCTCGCCACGCAGCTGCTCCTGTCCTATCGCGTGGATGCGCAGACGGCGGCGCTGCTGGGCTACGGGGACACGCGGGAGGCGTCCGACATCGCGCCCACCTCGGCCGGCGGCGACGAGCTGTCAGACGACCTTCGGCCGATGGTGCGATCGTTCTTCGTGAAGTTGAGTTACGCGTGGAGACCGTAGCGCGCCGCGCAGCGGCGCGCAGCTATCAGCCATCAGCCATCAGCCATCAGCAAGACAAAGCCCTCGGGATGCCTCCCTATCGGAGAGGGGCATCCCGAAGGTTTAGCTTTGCTGATAGCTGATGGCTGATAGCTTCCGCCCCCCTTCCCGCCACCGCTCCGAGGCCGTCTCTTTAGCGCCCGTGTACGTCACGCCCAACCCGCGAGCCCGGACGGCCGATGCGGATTTCCTCGGGGATGCTCCCTGCGTTCGTCATTGCTTCACTTTGCGCCGCCGCTGCCGACGCGCAGATTCGCGCCAGCGAGATCGGCACCATGTCGCAGATCATCGACGGCACGAAGATCACCATGGAGTACTCGCGGCCCCGCGCGCGCGGGCGCGACCCGCTCTTTGGCAACCCCAGAGTCGTGCGATGGGACGAGGTCTGGACGCCGGGCGCGAACTACGCGACGACGCTCGAGGTCAGCAAGGACGTCACCCTGAACGGCAAGCGCCTCGCGAAGGGGAAGTACTCCGTCTGGTTCGTCGTGAAGAAGGACGCGCTGTGGACCGTGGTGTTCGACCCGCGCGTCCGCCTCTACCACATGGAGCCGCCGGAATCGACGACCACGCAGGTCCGCTTTCCGGTCCGTCCCGAGGAGGCGCCGTTCACCGAGGTCCTCACCTGGTCGGTGCCCGCGGTCAGTGCCGGCGGCGGCACGCTGGCGATGAATTGGGGGAAGGTGCGGATCCCGATCGAGTTCACCGTCCAGCCGTCGTACGTGCTGACGATGCCGGCCGCAGACGCCGCGCCGTACCTCGGACGCTACACGTATGCCGTACGCCTGGGCCCCGACAGCGGCAAGGTCGCCACGCTGACGGTGACGCACGAGGACAACACGCTCAAGGGCCAGTGGGAACCTAACGACCCGTACTTCAAGAAGTTCGCGCTGATCCGCATCGCGCCGAACTGGTTCGCGCCAGGGGTCTACGACGAGAACGGCGTCATCTACGAGGTCTACAAGCCCGAGATGACGTTCGAGTTCACGGTATCGGGTGGGAGAGCCGTGTCGCTCGAAGTTCGCGGTGAGGACGACAGCGTCGAGGCCACGGGCAAGCGGATACCGTAGCGGTCCGACCGGGCACACCAGCTATCAATGTGCACGCCGCACGAACGCCATAGATCCCAGTCGGTCCGCTTGGAACGTTGACCGCTGCTGCGACGGCGCGCGTTTGCAATCCGGGATGCCAGTCTCCGCGTCCGAACGCGAATTGCGCATTCGCTCGATTCGAGTAGCTACGCACAAGACGAGGTAACTCAACGACTTGTTCCGTGAGCGGCTCTGGCGTGGCGCATGCTTCGACCCGATGACCCGTATTCCGCCCGCCCTGCGCACGCCTGTCAGATGGAGGAGCAACCAGTGATGATCCCGATTCGCAACCAAAGTCGCACTCTCATCGCCGTGGCCGCCGTATCTCTCATGTGTACCTCGGCGGCGTTCGCGGCGCGCACTACCGAGTCGGGTGGCGTCATGCACGACTCGGCGCCGCCGTCCGCCGAGCGAGGCAAGCTGGTCATCCGAAATGTTGCGTGGGACTCGGTTCGTGTCGAAGTCAGAATCGGCGGCGCGACAGACTGCGAGTTGAACTCGCTTGTCGGCGTGCATTCGATTCTGCGCGGCCGCTCATGGGCGATCTCGACCGACAAACGCGTTTGTTGGAGACGCGAGCAATCGCCCGGTGGTCGGCCGACCGCGATGTGGACGGGATGGAGCCAGCGAAAGCTGCCACCAGGCCGCGTGGAAAGGGCTCACCCATAAGGAGGACGGTGTTCTGTCGCGCCACGAGGGCGGGCGGTTTTGCCGCCCGC
>DASURJ010000307.1:0-3561 GCA_036280115.1 Gemmatimonadaceae bacterium | reverse complement strand
GCCTGAAAGATAATCAGCCGGTCCACCAGGTTGGCGCCGAGCAGGGCCCCGGTGAGTCCCGCGCCTCCCTCGACGAGCATGGACCGGACCCCACGCTGGCGCAGCGCACGCAACGCCTCATCGAGCGACGTCGCGGCCACGATGTCCACGCCCAGATCCTTGAGACGACGCGCGTGCGCGAGGTCCACCGACTCGGCGACGACGACGGTGGGCACCTCGGTCGCCGTTCGCGCGAGACCGCTCGTGAGCGGCAGCTGGCCGCGGCGCGTGAACACGACGCGCGCGGGCGGGACGCGAGGGGGGGCGACGTCGCGAACCGTCAGGTCGGGGTTGTCAGCGCGAACGGTGCCGAGCCCCACCGCAACGGCGTCGCTTCCCGCGCGCAGCCTGTGCACCTCGCGACGTGCCTTCTTGCCCGTGAGCCACGCGGGGCCACGGCTTACGTCGGCGATCGCGCCATCGATCGACAGGGCGAGCTTGAGCGACACCCACGGCCGGTCCGAGACGAGCGCGTGGAAGAACGGCGCGTTGAGCTCGCGCGCCGCATCCCGTTCGACATCGACCGTGACGTCGATTCCTGCCGCGCGCAGCCGGTCTGCGCCCCCGGCGGCATTGGGCGACGGGTCGCGAGTGGCGGCCACCACGCGTGCGACACCCGCGGCGATCAGCGCGTCCACGCACGGCGGCGTCTTGCCGAGGTGCGCGCACGGCTCGAGCGTAACGAACGCGGTCGCTCCGCGCGCGCGCTCGCCGGCCGCGCGGAGTGCTTCGACTTCGGCGTGGGGCGCCCCGAAGCTCGTGTGGTACCCTTCGCCGACCACGACGCCGTCCTTCACGACAACGGCGCCGACCATCGGGTTCGGCGCCGTGTGTCCCCACCCCTTCTTCGCGAGCGTGAGCGCGCGCCGCATGAAGGCGGCGTCGCGCTCGTCGGCACGCCGCGAGACAAAGCTCGTGGCGTCGCTCGAACCAGCGCTCATCCGCGACGTGTCATGTCAGTTTCCGATCCGCAGTCCGACCGACGCGTACGTGAGCGGATCGTCGGCGCGCTTGCCGGCGAACGTGTTGTACGTCTCGATGGTGCCGCCCGACACGCGGCCGATCTCGACCCCGAACTTCACGAACGGGAAGTTCAGCGAGAAGTCCCCGAACATGTTCGTGCGCGTCACCTTCTGCGAGAGGGTGTACGGGCCGCCGGGCACGCTGAGCGCGCCCTCGGTGACCTGAACCGACGCGTTCGCGCGAGAATCGTACTCGTCCTGCCCTGCCCCGACGGCCAGGCCGACGAAACCGAACGACTTGCCGACAACGCCACGCCAGGCGGACGTCTTCACGCTGATGTCGTTCACCGCAATCTCGTCGTTACCCGAGGTGGCGCTGATGGTCGTCGTCGGCAGGTCGCGGCGGAGGTACGTCACCGCGACCGAGGGCGTCACCAGCGATTCCTCGATCAGGCCGAGGCGGCCGCCGAACCCGAACTTGAACGAGCCATCCGGGAGCGAGATCGCGACGTTGTCGCTCGAGACCTCCGGGACGTACGTGGCACTCACGAGCGCGTCGAGCGCGAACGCGCGCGTGACGCCTAACGGGATGCCGCCGAACAGGCCGAGTGCGCCTTCCACCGCCGGCAGCCCGACAACCTGATTCTCAACGGCGTAGTCACTCCGCTGCGCGCCGGTGACGACCGGGCTGACGTCGGCAACCTGCGGCATCCGCCCGCTGATGCCATTCCCGCGAAGGCCGATGGAGAACCGTCCGGGTCCACCGAGCGTTCCGCCGGTGCCCAGCGTGGCATTCCCACCCACGAGCCCGATGCCGAGTTGCGGGGCCATGAATGCGAAGATGTCGACCGCCTTCTGGCAAGCATCCTGGACCACGACGTTCGGCACGGAGCCACCCGGGCAAAGCGGATCGACACTTTGCGCGGCGCCGGTCGACGGCGCCGTCACGGCGCCAAAGGACAGCGCGACGAGCGCGCCGAGAGACGAGAACGAGGGAACGGAGACGCCGAGCTTCATGCCGGGTGATCCTCAGATGAGAGTGACGCGTCCGCTGCCGGGCTCGATTCGCCCGAGCCGCCAAGCGTTCACTCCCGCCGCGGCAGCGCTCGCAACCACGGCGTCGGCCCCCGCCGCCCCTGTGACGACGATCATGCCGACGCCCATGTTGAACGCGCGGAACATCTCTTCGCGCGGGACGTTCCCCGCGCGCTCGAGGACCCGGAAGGTGTTCGGCACCTCCCACGTCGCCGTCTCGACGATCGCGTCGAGCGTGTCCGGCAGCGCGCGGTTGAGGTTCCCCGGAATCCCGCCTCCCGTGATGTGCGCCATGGCGTGAACGTGATCGTCCCCACCAACAGACGGCCCGAGCACCGGCACGAGTGACGCGAGGTACGACCGGTGGATCCGCAGCAACACGTCGGCCACCGAACCGTCCTCCCCGGGGAAACGGTCGTGCGGACCGAGGCGCAGACGTTCCGCCACGATCCGTCGGGCGAGCGAGTACCCGTTCGTGTGCAACCCCGAGCTCGCCAGCCCGACCAACACGTCTCCGTTACGCACGCGCTCGGCTCCGAGCACGCGCGCCTCCTCCACGCATCCGACGATGAAGCCCGCCAGATCGTAATCCGGCGGCGTGTACAGCCCTGGCATTTCGGCAGTCTCACCGCCGATGAGGGCACAGCCATTCTCGCGGCATCCGGCTGCGACACCGGCGACGACGCCTTCGACCACCGCCGGCTCGAGCTTCCCGAACGCGACGTAGTCGAGGAAGAACAGCGGTCGAGCTCCCTGCACCAGAATGTCGTTCGTGCAATGGTTCACGAGGTCATGGCCGACCGTGTCGTGGCGCTCGGCCTCGATCGCAACCTTGATCTTGGTTCCGACGCCGTCGGCACTCGCGACCAGCAACGGACTCGTTAGGTGCTCGGGCATCCGGAACATGCCGCCGAAGCCGCCGAACGCGCCGCGCGTCCCCGCCGTACGTGTGGACTCGACCAGGCGCTTGAGGCGCCCCTTTGCATCGTCCGCCGCGCCCAGGTCGACGCCCGCGCTCCGGTAATCGAGCGCTCCCCCTTCCCCTCCCCCTCCCGTATCGCGTGCCATCAGTCCGGAAGCTCCTCCTCGAACGCGACGAGGCGGCGGAACTCGACGAGCCGCTGCCGGATGTCGGCCGTATCGATCTCGAGCAGTCGTTGGATCGAGAACCGTTCCACGGCGAACGACCCCATCGTCGACCCGTAGACGACCGCACGACGCAGGTTCTCCTCGTCCACACGCCCGGTCCGCGCGAGGTAGCCCATGAAACCGCCCGCGAACGAGTCGCCGGCGCCCGTCGGGTCGAACACGTCCTCGAGGGGGTACGCCGGCGCGAAGAACACGGACTTCTCCGTGAACATGAACGCGCCGTGCTCACCTTTCTTGATGACGACGTGGCGCGGGCCGCGCTCGAGAATCCATCGCGCCGCCTTGACGAGATTCGACTGCTCCGTGAGCTGGCGCGCCTCGCCGTCGTTGAGGGTGATGAGGTCCACACGCCCGAGGAGCGTGAGCAGGTCAGGGC
>DASURJ010000306.1:0-4005 GCA_036280115.1 Gemmatimonadaceae bacterium | reverse complement strand
CAGCCGATGAGATAGCTGGCCTGCGCGAGCGTCTCGTCGTAGAAGCGTTGAAGAAGCATGACGTTCCGGGAAGAGGATCAGCGCGAGGGCGCGGCACTCGATGGCCGCAGCGCACCTGCGGGGTTGGCAAGGAGTACGCGGTTCTGATACAGAATGAACGCCGCCATCACGAGCAGGAAGTAGGCGAACCCCCTTCGCAGCATTGCGGCCGGCACGTAGCGAACGATCCGCGTGCCCGCGAGAATGCCGGCGATGGCGATCACCGTGAAGCTCGCGACCACGCGCCAGGGAATGTCCACCTGCCCGAGATAACCGATCGTGGCCGACAGCGCGTTGGCGGCGATGACGAGCAGCGACGTCCCCACCGCCATCTTCATCGGCAGCCCCGCGAGCAATACGAGGGCTGGCACGAACAGGAAGCCGCCCCCGATTCCCACGAGTCCCGTGAGCGCGCCCACCGCGAGGCCGACGAGCGCGATGGTGGGCAGGTGGCGAGGGCGGCGAGCGGCATCGGCAGGCGCCCCGCGGACGCCTGACGCCTCAGCGGCGGCGGTCAGACGCGGTGGACGCAGCATCAGGATCGCGGCCGCGACCATCACGATGCCCAGCAGGGCGAGCTGCGCGACACCCGTGACGAACGAGGCGAGCCGCGCACCGCCGAACGCGCCGATCATCGCCATGACCGCGAAGGGCAGGGCCGCGCGCACGTCGAGGTTGCCCTCCCGCCAGTGCCCGAGCACGCCCACCAGGCTCGCAGCCCCGACCACCGGCAGGCTCATCGCCACCGCCTGCTTGGGCTCGAAGTGCATGACGTACGCGAAGATCGGGACCGTGAGGATCGAACCGCCGCCTCCGAGCACACCGAGCGACAGCCCGATGAGGGCGGCGAGCAGGTAGCCGAGCATGGCCCCAAGCTAGGCGAGGGCGTGCCGAGGGGTAGAGGGCGAATGCCGGGTTAGCGTGCCCTCGTACCCGGTCGTATCTTCGGACCGTTCCGCGATCGACATCACGACACCCGCTGACCTCCGACACACCATGCGTTCGCCACGTACGCTCGTGCTCGTCGCGCTCGCCGCCACGCTCACCGTCCCCGCATCGCTCGCGGCGCAGGCGGTCGCACAGAAGCGCGCCCTCACCTCCGCCGACTGGGACACCTGGCGCTCCATTCAGGGTGCGACAATCTCCCCCGACGGGAAATGGGCGCTCTATTCCCTCGTGCCCCAGGTCGGCGATGGCGAGATGGTCGTCCGCGCCACGCAGGGGACCACGGAGTACCGCGTCCCGCGCGGCTTCCTGGGTCGCCCGCAGATGGTCGCGGGGGGCCGGCCCGACACCGCCAGCGCCACGCCACCCGCGCAATTCTCCGCCGACGGCCGGTTCGCCCTCGCGCTCACGTACGCGCCGATGGCGGAGTTCGAGAAGGCGCGCCGAGAGAAGAAGCGCCCCGCCGATCAGCCCAAGGCATCGCTCGCGATCGTGAACCTCGCCGACGGCAAGGTGACGACGGTCCAGCGTGTGCGGTCCTTCCGCGCGCCGCGCCACACCGGCACGTGGGTCGCCTGGCTGCTGGAACCGGCCGACTCGGCGACGGCGAATCGTCAGGCGCGCGACTCGGCGCGCGCGGGAGAACCGGAGCGCGTCGCGGCGACGCCTGGCGGGCGGCCGCGCCCCGTGGCCGACTCGACCCCGCGCGACCGGCGCAAGGTCTACGGCTCCACGCTCGTCCTCCGCAACCTGGCTACGGGGGAGGAGCGGCGCGTCGCCGACGTCCTCACCTACGCCTTCGACGACAGCGCGAAGTGGCTCGGCTACACGGTCTCGTCGCGCGACGTGGCGCGCGATGGCGCCTACGTGATGAATCCGGCGGACGGCCGCGAGATCGCGCTCCTCGCCGGACGCGGCAACTACAAGCAGTTCACCTTCGATCGCGCTGCGCAGCAGGTAGCGTTCGTCTCCGACAAGGACCAGTACGGCCGCGACGACGCCCGGTACACGCTGTACCACGCGTCGCTCCGCACGGCGGGGACGGCGGCGGCCATCGCGACCTCGTCGTCCATCGGCGGCGGCATGATCGTCTCCGACGACGGTCGCGTCACCTTCACGCGGAACGGCAACGCCGTGCTGTTCGGCGTCGCGCCGCCGCCGCTCGACAGCATCCCCGCCGATTCGCTGTACGACAAGGCGGTGTTCGACCTCTGGCACTACAGGGACGCGCGCCTCCAGCCACAGCAGCGCGTGGAGGCCGCGCGCGACCGCAACCGCTCGTTCCAGGCGATCTACCATCTCGCCTCGAGGAAGATCGTACGGCTCGCCAACGATTCCATGCCCAGCGTGAGCGTCTCCGACGACGGACGCGTGGCCACGGCGGCGACCGGTGAGCGTTACTCCATCGAGCGCATGTGGGGCGACGACGGCGACGACGTCTACCTCATCGACGCCACGACGGGATCGCGGAAGCTGCTTCGCGAGAAGATCTCCGGGAACGCGATGTTGTCGTCAGGAGGGCGCTATGTCCTCTTCTACGATCGCGGCCACTGGTACGCGCACGGCGTAGCATCGGGCAGGACCATCGACGTCTCGGCTCCGGCGAAGGGCGTCTCCTTCGAGCAGGAGACGTGGGATACCCCGTCCATCCCCGCGCCGTGGGGCGTGGCCGGCTGGACGAAGGACGATCGCTCCGTGCTCGTGTACGATCGCTTCGACGTGTGGGAGCTCGATCCGACGGGGGCGCAGGCCCCGAGGATGATCACCGACTCCGTGGGGCGTCGCGAGCAGATCGTCTTCCGGCTCGTGGACCTCGACCGCGACGACCCGGCGATCGACCCGCGCGAGCCGCTCCTCTTCCGCGCGTTCAACAGGGAGACGAAGGCCAGCGGCTTCTATCGCGACCAGCTGGGCGCCTCGCGCCCGCCGGAGCGCATCGTCATGGCCGACGCGTCCTTCGGCGTGCCGCAGAAGGCGCGACACGCCGACCAGTACCTGCTCACGCGCGGGACGTTCATCGAATTCCCCAACCTGCACACCGGGCGCAGCCTCACGTCGCTCCAGAAGATCTCCGACGCGAACCCGCAGCAGAAGAACTTCCGGTGGGGCACCGTGGAGCTGGTCTCGTGGGTCAGCACCGACGGCGTCCCGCTCAAGGGGCTGCTGTACAAGCCGGAGGACTTCGATCCCTCGAAGAAGTATCCGATGATCGCGTACTTCTACGAGCAGCTCTCCGACGGGATGCACAACTACATCCCGCCCGCGGGGCGCAACGTCATCAACCCCACGCACTACGTGTCGAACGGGTACCTGATCTTCGAGCCCGACATCCACTACGAGGTGGGCTACCCCGGGCCGAGCGCCATGAAGTCCATCGTACCCGGCGTGCAGATGCTCATTGCGCGCGGGTTCGTGGATCCGAAGGGGCTGGGCCTCCAGGGCCAGTCGTGGGGCGGCTACCAGACGTCGTACATGATCACGCAGACGCAGATGTTCCGCGCTGCGATGGCGGGCGCGCCGGTCGCCAACATGACGAGCGCGTACGGCGGCATCCGCTGGGGCTCGGGGCTCGCGCGGTCGTTCCAGTACGAGAAGACGCAGTCGCGCATCGGCGGCTCGATCTGGCAGTACCCGATGCGCTACTTCGAGAACTCGCCGCTCTTCTGGCTCGACAAGGTGACGACGCCGCTGCTGATCATGCATAACGACGCCGACGACGCGGTACCCTGGTATCAGGGGATCGAGCTGTTCGTGGGGCTGCGGCGCCTGGGGAAGGAGGTCTACCTCCTCGACTACAACAACGACGTCCACAACCCGACGAAGCGCGCGAACCAGAAGGACGTCGCGATGCGGATGCAGCAGTTCTTCGACCACCACCTCCGCGGCTACCCCGCGCCCGACTGGATGGTGCGCGGCATCCCGTACCAGATGAAGGGGCGCGACCAGGTGCGCATGGCGGGCGAACCGATGCAGGCCGGTCAGGGGGGATCGACGACCACGACGCCTTAGACGAATCCCGGA
>DASURJ010000305.1:0-6722 GCA_036280115.1 Gemmatimonadaceae bacterium | reverse complement strand
GCTGCTCGCCGCGCGGCTCGTGTCGGTCCAACCCCGCGGATCGGAGACGGCGCGGTGAGGCCCCTCGCGCCACCGTCGGTGCCGATGACCATGCTCCGGCTCGCGCTGCTGAAGCTGTCGCTGGCGGCGTTCGGTTTCCGGCGCACGATGGAGTGGATCCGGCGCGACGCCGGCCAGGCTTCGCTCCGGGATGACACGGACGATGCGCTCGTCCTGCGTTGCGAGTATGCCGTGGCGATGGCGGCGGCACTCTATCCAGGGCGTGCGGCGTGCCTGGAGCGGTCGCTGATGTTGTACTGGTGGCTGCGGCGATCGGGGGTGCCGGTGCAGTTCCGGATGGGGGCCCAGATGTATCCGTTCCTCGCGCACGCGTGGGTAGAGTATCGGGGCCGCGTGATCAACGACGTGGCGGAGCACGTGAGGCTCTTTCGCCCGATCGAGGGAATCGCGTCATGAGCTTCTTCGCCTGCGTCGTCAACGTCGAGGGCGGTGCGGTGCCACCATCGTACCGGAGCGCGATCGAGGCATCATCCTTCCGGCGCTCGATGAGCCTCGAGTGGTGCTCGATGGCCGGGTTCGTCGGAGCGGTCGGCGTTCGCGACGGAGTGCCGACCGCCTCCGTCGTGCTCGATGACGGCGCCGTCGCCATCGGCGACGTCCGGCTCGACAACCGCGTGGAGCTCGTGCGGCGATGCGCCGGCTCCCCGCCACCGCGCAGCGACCTGGAGCTGGCGCTCCGGCTCGTGCTCCGCAACGACGGCGCGAGCGCCGGCCGGATGCTCGGTGACTTCGCCTTCGTCACGTGGGACCCGTCGCGCCGGTCACTGCTCGGCGTCCGCGACAGCTTCGGCGTGCGCAAGCTGTTTCATTCCACCGAGGGAGCGCTGTGGTTCTTCGCTTCCCACGCCAGCACGCTCGCGCGCGAGGAGCGATACGACCTGGAGTATCTCGTTGACCGCCTCGCACAGTGCCGCAGCGATCCGGATCGCACCGTCTTCGCCGGCGTGAGCGCGGTGCCGCCAGCCAGCGTGCTCCACGTGCATGGTGGCCGGTCCGCCATCACCACCTACTGGACGGCGGCCCGCGCACAGGCTGCATTGTCGGGTATCCCGTCGCCGGACGACGCGTGCGCGCAGTTCAGGGAACTGCTCGTCGAGTCGGTTCGCCTGCGGGCTTCCCAGGACGTGCCCGTGTGGTCGCATCTCTCCGGCGGGCTGGATTCCTCGTCCGTCGTGAGCATTGCCCAGTGGCTCGCCGGTCGTGGGCGACTGCCCGCTCCGCTCGCGGGAACGATCACCTACACCGACTCGCTGGGCACGAGCGCCGACGAGCGCGAGTACTCCGACGCCGTCTCGACGCAACTCGGCCTTCGCAACGAGCTGGTGCCACATCACGTCGAGGCTCCGGAGCACGGTGCGGACCTGCCGTTGCGCGACCAGCCGAACTACCCGATGTCGATGGCACTCCGCGACCAGGCGGCGGCGAGGGTCGTATACGACGCCGGGGGCCGCGTGCTCCTCACCGGCGAGGGGGGCGACAGCCTCGTGGCCGGCACGATGTTCTTCTTCGCCGACTGGTTGGTGACCGGTCGTGGCATCGAGGCCGTTCGGGAGATGGCCCATCGCGCCGCGCTGGGGCGCGTGTCCTTCTGGCGGCTCGCGTATGAGAACGCAGTGCTGCCGCTGATGCCGCCTGGCGTCCGGCGCCTGCTCACCCGCACGCGGATCGGCTCGACGCCGCCGTGGATCCCGGCACGCCTCGCACGGCGGCAGGGGCTCGCGGCGCGCTCGACGCACGATCGGATCTACGACGGACGAGCGGGGCGGAAGTACGCCGATGCCGTCCGCTACACGATCGGCTCGATCTCGGCCGGGCTGCCGCTCGGCCCCCGCAACGAGCTGATCGACGTGCGACATCCGTACCTGCACCGGCCGCTCGTCGAGCTGGCGCTCGGGCTCACGCCGGAACTCTGCGTACGACCCCACGAACGGAAATGGATCCTGCGCGAGGCGATGCGTGGCATCCTGCCGGAGAAGGTCCGGACCAGGATCGGGAAGGGAACGCTCGATGGACTGAACGTCCGGTCGCTGATGCGTGATACGAAGCGGACCGACATCCTGCTCGACAACTCCATCCTCGCTGATCTGGGATGTCTCGAGGTCGGCGCGCTGCGGCAGGTGCTCGACGACATCAGGCGAGGCGTAAGGGACCACGCGGGTTGGCGGGACAAGCTGGGCGCCGCACTCGACGTGGAGATGTGGCTTCGACTGCGATCCGGCCGGTGGGCGGCAATGGATACGCAGAGCAGGGCGCAAGTCAGGAACGTGGCAGACTTGCCCGCACCTTCAACAGGACAATTGTCCAGGAGCATCACATGAAGCGCTACAACACTCCCCGGCTCATCGAAGTGGGCACGATCAGCACGATCACGCAGGGAAACTTCCTGGGAGCCAATGACGGCGACGATACGCAGTCGGTACCAGTCGGATCCGTCGGTTTCAACCTCTGAGACCGCTCTCACTCACCTGGAGGAACTGATCATGAAGCGATACGAAACACCACGGCTCGTCGCCCGGGGCGACGTCACCGAGCAGACCCTGGGCATGATCGAGTCCAATACCGATCCGGACAAGGTCACGCTCCAGACACCGCTGGGCAGCGTCGGGTTCGGCCTCTAGCGTGGCCCTGAGCCAGACCCACCGGCCGGATCAAGTCGGGAGCGGGGCGTCGGAGTCGCGGCACCCCGCTCGCTGCTTGCCTCTCCGAGATGCCCGCTGAACCAGCCGAGCATTCGCCTCACATAGTCCCGCTGGTTCGCGTACGACCACGCCGATTCGGTGTGATTCTCGTAGGCGTAGCGCGCGAACTCCACCTCCTTCCCCAGACGCTGCAGGCTGGCGAAGACCTGATTGGCGAGGAACACGGGAACCGTCGTCTCGGCTTCGCCGTGCACGATGAGCAATGGCGTGCGCACCTGCCCCAGATCGTAGATCGGCGAGTTCTTCAGGTAGATGTCCCGGCGCTGCCAGATCGTCCCGCCAACCTTCATCTCCTGGAGCTGGAGGCCATACGCAAAACCTGACGACCAGACATTGCCGGTCATCGCCACCAGGTCGCCCATCCCGCCACGCATGATCGCCGCCCGGAACCGCGGCGTCTGGCTGATCACGGCGAGGGTGGTATAGCCGCCCCACGAATGCCCCATGATGCCGAGCCGGGTGGAATCGGCGATCCCCATCGCGACCACCCGATCCACCGCAGCGACGATGATCGACGTGAGCTGCCGCTCCTCGTCGTTCCAGTCGAAGGGACCGATGTCGGGCGCGAGCACCGCGATCCCGCGCGTCGCGAGGAGCTGCATGTTCTCCGTGCCGGATCCCGTCACGCCGAACACGTTCACGTCGTTGGAGCGGGGGTCCACCGGATACGGATACACGACGAGCGGGTAGCGCCTCCCCGCGCGATAGCCTGTCGGAAGAAGCAGCGTCGCCTGGAGGTGACGGCCATTCGGCGCCGTGAACCCGATCAGCCTCGACTCGCCGAACTCCGTGGCCTCGATCTGCCTGGCCACATGCGTGAGCTGCTGCATCGTGGTGAACCCGGGCGTCGCTGTCCACAGCTCCGGCGGATGACGGGAGTCCTCGCTCCGAAAGACGATGCCTCCATCGCGCGAGATGTCGGCCGGGAGGTCGCGCCGTTCGCCATGGCGACGGTTGCCGACCTCCAGTACGTGCCACGCGCCTGTCCCGAGATCGAGCGCGGCGAACCCTGATCGTTTCGTTGAATCCTCGCGGAAGCCTACGAGGAGTGCGCGTCCCATGTCGGTGCGTGCCGACGTTCCCGATTGCGGGCCCACGAGGGTGAGCGGCGAGATGCCGGCAGGAATGGGAAGCGTCGAACGCACGACGCCGTCGGGCATCGACACCGCGACGATATCGTGGCTCCGCACGATGTAGAACGCGCGTCCGTCCTCGCCCCACCAGAACATGCGTCCGGTAACGGATGTGGTATCGCTCGCGCCGATCGCGACCTCACGCGGGTGCCAGTCACCGGGTGTGGCCGCGTAGTACCGGTCGCGACCGGCAGTATCGGTGGCGGAATACACCAGGATCGGGCTCGTCGGAGACCAGAAGAGCCCCTCGGAGAAGCTCGTGATGGCCACGTTGGTGGCGATGGAGCGAGGGGCGCCTCGCGTCGCGCCGAGCGGCACGAGGACGACGTCGTATGGCACCGTCCAGCGAGGCTTGAGCAGCGGCGCGTGCTCGGACGTGAAGGCCAGCCATCGTCCGTCAGGCGAGATCCGGTACTCCAGCGGCCAGTATCCGGTGGCGAGAGTCGTCTCGCTGCCGGTACCGATGTCGACGAGCACGAGATCGGCATGCAACGACTCGCTCCCCGCCGTCTGCCCTCTCGTTCCGCCGCCATACGGATGCGCCGGGTCTGCGCTCAGGACCGTCACCGTCGCGCGACCGGCCTGCGGTTCGCTCGCTTCAGCGTCAGCGCGCCTGGCTTCGGGAAGCGCCACCCCCCGCGGGAGTGCGGGCATCACGATGCTGCGGCTGTCCGGCGTCCAGCGCGGATGCTGGATCGCGCGATGTGCCCTGATGATGGCATCTCCCACACGGCGCGTCCGACCGCTGGCGGCCTCGCGGACCCAGAGGTGTACGAGCCCACCCTCATCCGAGTAGAAGGCGAGGTACCGCCCGTCGGGCGACCATGATGGCGCCCAGCTCGTGGCGGAATCGTTGCCAACCTCCAGCGTGCGCCCGGTGGCCAGCTCCGTGATCCGGACTCGAGCGCCGACCGCGGTGCTGGGGACGCCGCTGCGCGTGAACCAGGTATCCACCGTGGAGCGCGTCGATGCCCGGTTCGGGTAGAGCAGCGTGTAGGCGACCCACCGTCCGTCTGGTGAGAGCGTGACGGGAGCGAACGGCTGGAAGGACGGCTGTGCGAGTGCGGCCTCGACCGAGAGCGGATTCGGCGACTGCGCTGACGCGGTGAACGCCAGGCAGCCAATGCTGCCCAGGGCCACTGCCATGAAGCCGGTGACGTTCATCAAGCGCATCGTCAGGCTCCCCGGTCGGTGCACCCCTTGAAGGCGGGGTTGTCCTGCTGCGCGATGTCAGGCGGAAACGACACGTCCGTGCCGTAGCTCCGGCCATCCTTGTACGGCCCTGTCGGGAACACCGACTCCGACGCTCGACCGTACTGCCGCATCAGCCGGCGCAGGTCACCCTGTCGGTGGCCGGTGGCGAACAGCCAGAAGGCGCGCTCGCGGAAGAGCTGGTCGATCCGGCCGGCATCCGTCGATTGCATCGTGAGCGGCGCCAGCCCCGGGACAGCGGCACGGAGCGCATTGAGCGCCTGCAGTGCGCCTGCCGAATCGCCCCCCTTCAGCATCGCTTCTGCTTCGATCAGCCGTGCTTCAGTACCGCTCGCCAGCACGATGGGAGAGGACACGCTCGAGTAGCGGGTGAATGCATAGAGGTCCGTGACGCCGTCGGAGCCCTTCGACACGAACGTCGTCGGTACGCGGGGATCGTTCGCGCTCCGGAAGTTGAGCCCGTTGATCCCCTCGCGGTCGGCGACCGTGATCCACTTCGTCACGCTGACGATGTTGTAGACGCCGTTGGGCTGGGCCGCGGAATACTGGAGCTGATAGCTGTACGCGGTGGGGACCGCGACCACCGCGCCGGCGGCGTCGGCGAACCGCCCCCGATCGAGAAGCGCGCGGGCGCGTCCGATCCTGGCGAGGTTCATCACGCGAACGCTGTCGCCGCTGTACGCCAGCGCCGAATCAAAATCCGCGATGGCGTGATCGAACAGCTCATCCGTCGACAGCGGAGTGCCGTACACGGGGTTTCCATCCACCATTTCGCCGAGCGGGATCCCCGGGCACATGTTCTCGCCGAGGAAGATCTCGGTGTAGGCGGCGAGGGCGAACTGCTCACCGATCTTCGCCCGGCGATCGGGTGTGTACGTCTGCAGCGCCGTGATCGCGCGCCTCGCATCCAGCCGCGAGCGCTGGACCGCGAGGTACGGATAGCTCGAACCCGGCTCGGGCAGGTTGCGGATATCCGCGATCGCGAGGGCGATCACCGGCGTGCTCGCGTTGGAGAACTCGTCGGCCAGTGCCCCGCTCGACGTGATCTGCCCCAGCTCCGCGCCCGCGTACACGAGCGCAAAGCCGCTGATCGAGCCGATGCGGAGCGCTTCGGCGCCCGATGCACTGTTCAACGAGGGGAGTTGCACCGCATCGGGTGCACTCACGTCAGTGAGGCGGGAGCAGGCGGACGCCGCGACCAGCAGCAGGGCAGCGAACGGTCGACGAAGTGCGGTTCCGGTCATGTCGATCATCAGGTTCGTCGCTCAGAAGCTGAGGTTGAGGCGAAGGAGCAGGTATCGCGCGGGTGGAGGAGTCGGGTTCCCGCCGTAGCCTTCCACCAGCCCCAGGGAGTCGTTCGTCTCGGGGTCGACACCGGAGTAGCGTGTGAAGAGGTGGAGGTTGCGTCCCGTGACGGAGAGACTTCCTGAGCGTGCGCCCATTCGCGTCGCGAGTCGATCCGGGAGCGTCCACGTCACGCTCAGCTCCCGCCAGCGCGTGAAGGAGCCGTCCTCCGTGTAGCCCCAGCGCGTCCGGCCGAGCTGGGTCGCGTTCGATGCAACAGCGGCGGCCTGGTCGGCGAGCGACGCCGACGGATCGTTCACCGCCTGGCAGTTGG
>DASURJ010000304.1:0-15639 GCA_036280115.1 Gemmatimonadaceae bacterium | reverse complement strand
CTGTGCCGCGGTTGCGCACGACGTGACGGGTCGCGTCGATGATCAGTGCTTTCGACGCGAGCAGCGCCTCGACGTCATCGAGCAGGAGGAGTCGCTCCTCACCCTTCGCGATCAGGCGGGCGGCGGGCGTGTCGAGGACGTGGCACGCGGTTTCGACCTCCGCCGCCAGCGCAGGGATTCGCGCCTCGCGCGATGCCTGCACCGCCCTGGCGAGAGCGGCCCGCGCCTCCTTCGTTCGAACGCGCCGCACGGCAATGCCCGCGACGACCAGCTCGTGAGTGGTCCGTAACGCCGGCGTGAGCTCCGCCGGGTCGGGCGCGAGCATGCCTTCGGCTTCGTCGAGGCGCCCGATCAGGAGAAGGCGACGGATCTCGAGGTACCGCGCATGCGCGGCGTTGGCGTGGTCGCCGCGCGCCTCGAGAGTCGCGCGCGCCGAGTCGAGCGATTTCGCCGGCCAGGTGAGGTCGCGTGAGACGAGGGCGATCTCGGCCTCGGCGACAACGCAGCGCGCACGCGCTACGGCCTCACGAACCCCGAACGCACGCGCAGCACTTCGCAGGAGCGTCTTCGCGCGAACGAGATCCCCGAGCTGCGCCATCGCGAGCCCGCGAAGCGCGAGCGCGGGCGGGTCGTCGCGCAGCGCAACGCGCTTCAGGGCCCCGATGGGGTCGCCCGCCGCGAGTGCACGTGCCGCCGCGGTGATCAGCGAGTCCATCAGGCCAAAGAAAATCCCGTCACACTTGTAACTCTCACTCCGTCCACGCTCGCCGCTAAGTCTACTCCGTCAGGGGCAATCACCAATTCTCGACGACTCGATGAGGGAGATGAACGATGACGACGATGACGACGCACGTGACCGGCACCCGTGAAGAGTGGCTCGCGGCGCGCCTCGAGCTGCTCCGGGCGGAGAAGGAGCTGACGCGGCAGAGCGACGAGGTCGCGCTCAAGCGGCAGGAGCTGCCGTGGGTTCGCGTGGACAAGGAATACCGGTTCGATACCGACGAGGGGCGTGCCTCGCTCCAGGATCTCTTCCGCGGCCGCTCACAGCTGCTGGTCTACCACTTCATGTTCGGCCCCGATTACGCCGCCGGCTGCCCGTCCTGCTCGGCCATTGCGGACGGCTTCAACGGGATCGCCGTCCACCTCGCGAACCATGACGTGATGTTGACGGCGGTGTCGCGAGCGGAGCTTCCGAAGTTGCAGGCGTTTAGGCAGCGCATGGGGTGGACGTTCCCGTGGGCTTCCGCCTTCAACACCGATTTCAACGCCGACTTCAACGTCTTCTTCACCGAGAAGCAGCAGCGCGAGGACGGGATCGAGTACAACTATCGGCGCGAACCGTTGCTGACGTTTCGCGGTAGTGAGGCGCCGGTCTCCGGGATCGCGGCGCAGACCGGAACCGACCTGGCCACATACACACGCGAGCGGCCTGGCTTGAGCGCTTTTGTGCTCGAGGACGGCGTGGTCTACCACACATATTCCAGCTACGCGCGCGGGCTGGACAGCCTCTGGGGAATGTACCAGTGGCTCGACCGAGCGCCGAAGGGGCGCAACGAGAACGGCGTGTGGTGGCGTCATCACGATAGGTACGACGCGCGCTGAGCGACAGGGTCTTGAGGTCGCGGCGTCTCTTTCTCGGCATCCTGGCGATCGTCTTCGCCGCGAGTGCGGCAAAGACGATCGCGACGGGCGCCTCCATGGCGGCGATGGCCGAGATGGCAATGCCGGGCGGCTGGACGATGTCGCACATGTGGATGCGGATGCCCGGGCAAACGTGGTTGGACACCACGGCATCGTTCACCGGCATGTGGCTCGTGATGATGGCCGCGATGATGCTGCCATCGTTGACTCCCTCGCTCTTGCGCTACCGCGAGTCGGTTGGCGCAAAGGGCGCCGGACGCATTGGCTGCCTGACCGCGCTCGTCGGCGCAGGGTGCGTCGCCGTCTGGGCGGCGGTCGGCTTGCTGGTGTTCCCGTTCGGGGTCGCGCTCGCAGATGTCACGATGCGTGAGCCCGAGGTCTCCCGGACCGTACCGATCGTCATCGGTGCGACCGTGCTCGCTGCCGGCGCTCTCCAACACACTCGGTGGAAGGCTCGGCAACTTGCGGTCTGCCGCGGAGCACCCGGCCCCCACCTGACGACGCGTCTCGGGACGGCTGGTGCGTGGAGCCACGGACTGCACCTCGGTCTCGCATGCGTTCAGTCGTGTGCAGGCCTGATGGCGGTGGCGTTGTCTCTCGGGATCATGGACCTGCGCGTGATGGCCGCCGTCACGGCGACCATCACGGTGGAACGTCTCACACCGGCCGGGTTGCGCGTGGCGCGCACGACTGGCGTGATCGGCGTCGGAACGGGAGTGTTGCTGATCGCGCGGGCGATTGGGATCGGGTGACGCGCGCGTCCGTGCGCGACTCGGAAGCGCCACCAGGACCGCGGCCGATCGTTCTTCGTCGGGGGCGCCTAACGACTCTGCCGGGCCCGGCGCCACGCCGCCGGTGCCTGGCCCGTCGCGCGCTTGAACGCGCGGCTGAACGCCGCCTCCGACTCGTACCCGACGCGGGCACCGATCGTCGCGACCTTCTCCGATCCGCTCGCGAGCTCCTTCGCGGCGAGCTGCAAGCGCCACTGCGTGAGGTATTGCATCGGCGGGATCCCCACGAGCTGCACGAATCGCTCGATGAGCACCGTGCGCGATGTTCGGACGGCGCGAGCCAGGTCAGCCAGCGTCCATGGGTGCGACGGACGCTGATGCAGCTCCGTGAGTGCCGGGCCAACCACCGGATCGCGGAGGCCCGCGAGCCACCCGGTCTCCAGCACACTCAGACCGTCCATGTAGCGGCGCAGGACATGAACGAACAGCAGCTCTGCCATCCGCGTGAGCATGGCTGCTCCCCCCGCGTGGACCGCGCGTGACTCGGTGACGACCTGGCGCGGGAACTCCGCGAGCCACCCGCTCACGGCAGAGGGGATATGCATGCACCGAGGCAATGCGGCGAGCAGCGGGTTGTATGGACGCGCGTCGCACCCGAGAAATCCGCAGACGAACGTACCCCGCGCGCCGCCGTTACGTGCGTCGCCGAGTCGTACCGTCTCGAGGTAACGGCTCGGGGCTGACGTGTGGATACCGGGGTTGAGGCGGCGTCCCTCTTCGCTCGAGAGGAGGTACGGGTCTCCGTGCGGGAAGACGATCACGTCGCCGGGCTCCAGGAGAACCTGCTGTTCACCATCGACACCGCCCCAGCAGCTCCCCGACGTCACGATGTGATAGGAGATGAGATGCTCGGCGCCGGGGAGAACACGCGGCACGAGCTCGCGCACAGGCGCCACGGACACGGACCACGGACGAGTCGCCTCCACCGTGTAGAAGAAGGCCCCGTCGAGCCGCACAGCGCGCAACACATCCGAGAGCGGGTCCATTCAGAAGACTCTATTGCCCTGCCGAGGACCGGCAAGGGTGGTGGACGCTCGGGCAAGCGGCCCGGCCGCTCGGGCAAGTGCCGCGGTGCGCGCGGACGCGCGAGCAGGAAACGCGGCCGCGGCGTCATGCCGATCGGTGGATCGTACGCGTACCCTGTTCGCTCGCGAGCGCCTGCTCGCCCTAATCACACCGATAACGATCGCAGGAGTCCATGCATGTCCACGAGATCCACGACCGCCACGACGAGCCGCAGCGACTGCGGCGAGACGTCGGGCGACGTCACCATCACCGCGAGCTTTGGCCGCGACACCATCGCCGGCCTGCTGCCTGACCGGCGTAGCCACGCACTCGCCCTCCGGCTCGAACAGGGTGCGAGGGCACTCGCCGCGTTTACCAACACGATCACCCCGGCCGAGTGGGCGATCCGCACGCCAAAGGACGGGCGCACGGTCGGCGTCATCGTGCACCACGTCGCGAACATGTACCCGCTCGAGATCGAGCTGGCGGAAACGCTGGCGCGGGGCGAGCCGATCACCGGCGTCACGTGGGACGACGTCGCCGCCGTGAATGCCGCGCACGCGAACGAGTACGAGGGCGTGACCAGGGAGGAGGCGCTCGCCTTGCTCGAGCGGAACAGCTCCGCCGCGGCAACCGCGGTGCGCGCCCTGAGTGACGACGAGCTCGATCGCGCCGCGTCAGTATCGCTCAACGCGGACGCGCCGCTCACATGCCAGTTCTTCATTGAAGATCACGCGCTTCGCCACAGCTTCCACCACCTCGCACGCCTGAAAGCGGCGCTCGGGCGATAGCGCGAGTACTGGCGATCCACCGACCACCTAACGATCCCGTTCACTGCAAGTCCCATTCAGGAGACACATCAATGATTCCCCCGCTTCGCCGCAGCAGCTGGATGCTTGCCTGCACACTGACCTCGTTGGTTGCCGCGTGCGACGGACCAACCGTGCCTGACAACGCACGTAGCGACCAGCCATCCGTTCTGGCGAGCCGCTCCGGTCTCGACGCAACCACCAACAGGGATCTCGCCACGCTCCGCCGGGTGACGGCCCCGTTTCGCAGGTTCGATGTGGCGTCAGCCGCCGGCTGGTCCGCGAGGATCACAGGCTGCATGACCGACCCGGCGCTGGGCGGGATGGGCTTTCACTACGGCAACGCCGGGCTGATCGACGGCTCCGTGCGCGTGGATGAGCCGGAGCTGCTGCTCTACGAGCCGGAGAAGAACGGCCAACTTCGTCTCGTCGCGGTCGAGTACATCATCCCGTACACGCTCCACCCGCGCAGTGGCGAGCCGCCGGTACTGTTCGGCCAGCAGTTCAAGCAGAACGACACGTTCCAGCTCTGGGGGCTCCATGCCTGGGTTTGGCAGGAGAACCCGAGCGGCATGTTCGCGAGCTGGAATCCCCGCGTGACGTGCGATAACGCGAGGGAAACGATGACGATGGCCCACGACTGAACCACTGGTCGATTGACCGGATGACGCATGACAGGGTTGAGCGCCTGGAGGTCGGCACCTGCGCCGTCCTCTCAGGTCCGGCGTTCAACCGTGTCTACGCCTATCCCCGAAGAACGGGCGCCAGTCCGGCCCCCATGAGTCCGAAGGAGGTCACCGTGCGCAGAATTCTGTCCGTCATGATCGCGTTCACGCTCGCCGCGTGCGGGCACGACACGACCGGTCCATCGGCCACGCCGTCGCGCATCCCGGGCTCGTACAACCTCACGATGGTCGACGGGCAGGCCTTACCCCTCACCGTGTTCGAATACGGCGCGTACCGGGCGACGCTCGTGTCCGGTACGCTCACCCTGCACGCGGACGGCCTGTACTCGCTCGACCTCGATACCCGCATCGACGACAGTGGGAACGTGCGGCACCAGACGGATAGCGACGCGGGGCTCTGGAACGCCAAGGACGATGCGCTCACGCTCGCCAGCACTCAGCGCGCCATCACGCGCGCCGGTCTCCTTTCCAACGACGGCATCACGCTGCAAAGCAGCAGCAGAGTACTCGTGCTGAGGAAGAAGTGACGATCACGGTCGCGCGCTAGCGCAGCGGGTCGTCGTTCGACTCGCGGTCGTCCGCGCCGTCGGCCGCCGTGGCACGCGAACCCGGCGGCCGAAGCTCGACCTCCCCGACCACCAGATGCTCGGAGGATCGGCCGTTCGCGGTGACGCGGGCGGTGATGCGGTACCGCCCGGGTGGCAGCGAGTCGCCGAGGATCGCGCGAATAGGCAGATGACGGCGGAAATCGGCGGGGCTCACGGAGTCGCCCGGCGCGAGATCCCGGATCGCCTGGTAGTCGAGACACTCGAGTCGCGGCCGGCGTGAGCTCGCCCAGACGACGTACTCCCACTTACGCGCAGGGGATCCCACCGAGGACAGACCCACGTTCATCGCGCAGTTGCCGAACTCCAGGGTGCGGATCGCGCCCCCCGTGTTCACGGCCCGTACGCGGACCTCGAGCAGACTGTCGCCGGGCGTCAGCAGCCTGGCGTGGGCCACGAACCGCACGCCGTCCATGGGCAGGTGACGCGACTCGCGGACGGCGTTATGCCGGCAGCCCAGCGCGAGAGGCAGGAGGAGAAGGAGGTAGCGCGGAGCTCGGGTCAGACGAGGCATCATGTACGACCTAACGCTTGTCGTGCGGTTCAACTGGTGCGGCGAGCGCGCTCGCCGTGGGCCCGCGACGTGACGTCACGGGCCCGAACGGGGTGACTGAGATACCGTCGCGTTTGAGCACAGCGTGCCTGTCCGTGACGATGCCGACACATTCTCGTGCGCTGCACGCCCGTTCGGAAGACCGAATCCGACCGCCCCGGGCCATTGCTGGCCCTGCGGCTGACCAGGTGGCCGGTTTCGAGCATCGGTTCGCTATTCGGGCACGGGTGGGATCCGGATTGCACGCGCGAGCGCAGTGCGGAATCGCTGCGTCCCGGGAGAGAGGTTGTCATTCCTACTGGTGGCGGCCCGACGTGAACCACCTGCCGACGTTCGGCAGCATGTGACGCGTGAAGCGCTCTCGCACCCGGTCCACGTGCCCTCCCACGAACGTCGTGTCACTGTACCGAATGCGCAGGCTGTCGAGCCGAGCGCGCAGGAGCGTTATCCCTTCGTTGAGTCCGGCTTCTTCCGACCCGGACTCGATGAGGATCACCGGCTGCCGATCGCCGCGCCGCACCATGGCCGACGCGAGATCGGCCGGCATGCGCGCGAGCCATCGCGCCTGAACCGCCCGGTTGGGCACCGTCGAGCCGTCAGGTCTCGTGCTGAACGGCAGCTCGTCGAAGAGCCGAGGGCTCGAGCGGTTCCCGTCGAGCGCGGCGGCCATGCCTAACAACAGACGAGTCACAGCGGGCGCGTCCTGCCAGCGTTGGACCGTCGCGAGTGCCGGCCACGCCGGGTTGGATGGCGCGAGGCGTCCGACGAAGCCGAGGCAACAGGGACTGATCGCGTAGACGAGGCCGAACACGTCAGGGTGCCTGAACCCGATCGCGAGCGCCCCGAAGCCACCCATGGAGTGACCCACCAGCGCTCGGCGCGACGGCTGGCGCTCGGTGCGGTAGCGCGCGTCGACGTGACGCACGAGGTCGCGCACCACGAAGTCTTCCCAGTGGCCGGTAGCCGGGGAGTTCGCGTAGCAGCTCGCCCCGAGCGCGTTGTTCGCGTCGGGCATGACGACGATCATCTCGGGCGTCGCGGACGCAGCGACGAGGCTGTCCATGGCGACGCGCAGATCGAACCCGTCGTACGTGCTGTCGACCCACTCCTGCGGCAGCGAGGTAGCCCCGTGGAGGAGATAGAGCACGGGATAGCGCCGAGCCGCGTCGCGGCGGTAGGACGGTGGCAGGTAGACGAGCGTGCGACGTACGGGGCTGTCGCCAACGACGTTGGACGCGAGCCCCGGTGACGTCACCGAGTCGGCGACGAGCGTGCCCTGGGCAAGCGAACCGCGCGCGGCGGTCGCAGCGAGGCCGATCGCAATGAGCCACAGTAAGGAACGCATACGTGCTAACTGGTCGTCTTGTCCATCCACACGCCCCACGAGATGGGTCCAGCCACCTCGTCGGCGATGGGGCGGCCCGCGAGCTTGAGCGCCAGCTTGATCTGGCCGTGGTGATACGCTTCATGCCAGAGCATGTGCTGGAGGAGGAGGATCGGATGGTCGTAGTGCATGTCCATCGCCCGGCCCTTCTCTACTCTGCCCTTCACCGCGTCTCGCACCACCCGCGCGCTCTCGTCGAGCATCTCGGCGATGCGATCAGCGTCGTGCTCGATGGGCCACTCGGCCTCGGGCACGTATCGCGAGAACTCGGGCGCGTCCTCGAAGACGTGGACGAGTCGGACGTAGTGCATGTGGGTGAAGCTCTGCGCGATGGATGCGCTGCCTTCCGTCGACCGCAGCGCCAGCGCGCCATCGGGAAGTGCGCGCAGGAGGCCGACCATGATGGTGTTGTTGCGGTCCCACGAGTCCAGCAGTGCTTCGAGCAAGCGCTCGTGTGTCGGTTCGGTCACGTCTGCTCTCTATCGATGGTGTGACGCTGCCTAACGGCAATCGAGGCGGCGCTGCGCGAGCCACCGCCCGTCATGGTGCCTACGCCCTTGCCGCGATCACCGCAAAGCCGCCGCGGCGCCAGACGACATCGACCGCGCTGAACCCGGCATCCTCGAGCAGCGCCAGCTCCGTGCGCAGCGGCATGTAGGTGTCCTCGCGGCTCCAGTCGCGCAGCAGCTGCTCCGCCTTCGATCGCGTGTAGGTTGCCCGGAGATGCTGCAACCAGTGGTCGCGTTGTGCCAGCGATCGGGCCCTGTCCTCGGACGGGTGATAATCACCACTCAGCAGGGTTCCGCCGCGACTGAGCGCGGCACGAATACGCGCGTACAACCGGCCCTTCGCGCCACGCGTGCGGACGTGATGTAGCGCGAGGGTCGCGACCACCGCGTCCGCCGGTGGGAGCTCACTGCGGAGAAAGTTTCCCGTCATCAGCGTCGCGCGCCCGCGGAGCCGCCGCCGGGCGAGCGGCAGCATCGCGGCGTCGGCGTCGATGCCGATCACGCGGGCCGCCGGGGCATGGCGGAGACACCGTGCGGACAGCGCGCCAGTTCCGATGCCGAGGTCGACGATTGTTTTCGCGGCGGGATCGAGCACACGCGCCGCCTCGTCGAGCATCTCCGCGTAGTTCGGGATGAACGTACGGATGCGCTGGTCGTACTCTCGCACGACGATCCCCAAATGGCTCGCGACGCTCACGGCTCCTTCGTCCACCTCGCCGCGATCTTCTTCGCTTCGTCCCCGGGCACCCACACGACGAGGACCTTCGCTCCGGCGGGGCCGGTCTTGTGTCGGACCTTGTCGGGCGGGCGCACGTATCCCGTCATCCCCGGACCGAGGAGGTGGCTCTTGCCGTTCACGACGTGCTCGAGCTCGCCGGAGAGCACGTAGAACATCTCGATCGCGCCGTGCGTGTGGTCCCCCGAGTCGGCGTTAGGCGGAAACACGAGCTCCCCCACGGAGACCTCCGGACCGACATTCGTGTCATCGAGGAAGAGGCGCAAGGTGACGCCGCCCGTGGAGCGGTATGTCTCGCCGGTCTTGCCGGCCTGCGCCGCGGCGGCGGATGCAGCGCCCGCGAGGAGGACGGCACAGGTGCCGAGGATGCGAGTGATCATGCGTTAGAGTACCGCGCCGAAGCCGGGTCCGCCAACCACGCACTGCGCACGACACCGCGGACGATGCACGCCGGTCGCGGGGGAGGGTTGCGTCACTCCGCGCGGGCCGGCTGCCGTTGCGCCGACGGGCATCACCGGCGTGACGCCAGTGATGCCCGTCGACCCGCAGGCAGTTGTTCTCTAGCAGCCCGCCGTGATGACGATGCTGCCGCTGTTGAAAGAAGCGAGAGGTGCCGGACCGCTGCCCTCCCCGCCGCCGATGTAAGCGAATCGAAACGCGTGAGAATCTCTCCAGGGTAACGTTGCTCGCGTGTACAGGGCCTCCCGGTGCGGGAGGCGCGAACACGGTATCCGGCACCCTTCCCTAGATTCTCATCAGATTTTCACTTCGGCCTAAGTCGCGGCGCGGTCGCAGGATGCGTGCGCCGACGCCACCGTCCATCGATGCGGTGGCAGAGTCGCGACACGTCGAAGGCGCGCCGGGAGAGTGCTCCCTCGGCCCTTCCTGACGGGTGTCGTGTTTCGAGGGAGAACTACGTATGGCGGGTGTGAACGCCCCCACGGCTGAGCGCGGGCGGCAACCCATTCGGCTCGGAGACTCCCATGGCTCACGCACCATCCGACTTTCCTTCTCCTGTCATGCGGCGGCTCGGCCGCTTCACGTGCGCCGCAGTGCTGCTGGCGATCGCCGCGTGTACGGACGGGCCTACGCCGTTCGGGCCCACCGTGCAGCCACCGGGCGATGCGTCCGCGCTCCGAGTTCCGACGTCGGGGACGTACACCGACCTGAGCATTCGCGACGAGGTCACGTGTGCCGTGCGGAGCGATGGCGTCGTTGAATGTTGGGGGAACAATCTCTCGGGAGCCGCGCCGGCGTCCCGAACGGCGGTCACGGGCTCGTTCGCGGCCGTGAGCACGTCCGGCGCCCACACCTGCGCCACTCGATCCGACGGTGCCGTGGAATGTTGGGGCAGGACCGATGATGGTGAAGCACCGCCGGTCGTGACGCCTCCGAGCGGCATGTCGTTCGTCGCGGTGACGGCTGGCTCTCGTCATACCTGCGCGCTTCGCGATGACGGCGTCGTACAGTGCTGGGGGTTGAATGACATCGGGCAGGCACCCCCGACCTGGTCGGCAACGAGCGGAACCTTCACGGCCGCGAGCGCGGGGGCACGGACGTGCGGCCTAACGTCTGACGGCGTCATCGAGTGTGTCGGCAGTTCACCCCTCACGCTGACGGCGGCGACCGGCAGCTTCGTCAAGGTCATGGCGGGCCCGGTCGCGATGTGCGGTATCCGCACCGACGGCGAGGTGCAGTGCCACTCTCCGGTTCCCTCCGGCTTCGTCTTTCCCGAGGGGACATTCATCGACTACGCGGTGGACCTCGCGTCCCCGAGCGTCGTGGGAGCGTACACCTGTGGTGTGCGCCCGGACGGAACCGTCGCGTGCTTCGGCGACAACACGGAAGGGCGCGCTCCGGCGACACGAACCGCGGCGACGGGTAGCTTCACGCGCGTCGGAACCGGTTGGTATCACGCGTGCGCCCTCCGGACCGATGGCGGCATCGAATGTTGGGGTAGGCCGGGTGCCGGCGCGGTCACGCACGTGTTCCCCACCGCGACGTTCACGGCTCCAGCGTCCGTGATCGTCGGGCAGGACATCGCGCTCGCCCTCTCCGGCGCGCTGGTCCCGGGATATCCCGCGGCCACCGATTTCACCTATGCCTTCGACTGCGGCAGTGGGTTCGGCGCCGCATCCGCCGCCGCGACCGCCAACTGCTCCACGAGCACCGCCGGTTCGCGTACCGTGCGAGGGAAGGTCATCGATCAGGACCTCGACGCAACCACGTACTCGGCCACGGTGATGGTGAAGAGCGCCGCGCAGGGGACCACCGATCTCAGCGCCGAAGTCTCGAGCGCCGCTCTCTCGCCGGACGTTCGCAAGGCACTGCTGGCGAAACTGAACGCCGCTCTCAAGGCGATCGCGGATGGAAAGACGAAGGCGGCGTGCGGGGCGCTCGCCGATTTCATCAATCAAGTCAACGCGCAGCGGGGAAAAGCAATCTCCGTGGATACCGCCGACGCCTGGATCGATACCGCGCGCCAGCTCGAGACCGCGGTCGGCTGCTGACCTACTGGCGCGGCTCGCGGCTGCCTGGTGTCGATGGCTGCGGTGTGACCGGCCCGCGCGTAGAAAGCCTGGGACGCGCGGGCCGGTCGGAACGGCGAGGACGGGGATGGGGTGGAACGGTCGCGGCTGGCGCGACCACCGGGCTCGTCGCAGCGCTACTCGTCGCGCAGGGCGCGCACCGGGTCCAGCCGCGCCGCCCCCCGCGCCGGCAGGATGCTCGCCGCCGCCGCGCACACGAGGAGCAGCGCGGCCACGACGAGGTACGTCACCAGGTCGGTCGGGGCAACGGCGTACAGAATGCCCTGCATGAACCGTGAGAGCGCGTACGCCGCCCAGATTCCCATCGCGATCCCGAAGCCGGCGAGTCCCAACCCATGCCGCACGACGCCGCGCACGATGCGCGACGGCGTGGCGCCTAACGCCATCCGGACGCCGAGCTCGCGCGTGCGCTGCGTCACCCCGTACGCAACGATCCCGTAGACGCCCACCACCGCGAGCACCAGCGCCGCCGACGCGAACAGCCCGAAGACGAGCGCCGTGAACCGCGGCTGCGCCGCGATCTCCGACACGAGGCGTGCGAGTGGCTGCTCGTTCGCGACCGGCAAGAGCGGGTCGATCGCGTGGACCTCGCGGCGGACTACCGGCGCGAGCGCCAGTGGATCCCCCGTTCCGCGCACGAGCAGCCACATGGTGTCCCACGACACCTGCTGGAACGAGAGGTACATCATCGGCTCCGGGTCCTGCTGCAGGAGTTGATCGCGGATGTCGCCCACGACACCGATCACCGTCCATGTTGGCCCGGCGTTCCCTCCGAGCGTGATCTGCTGACCCACCGGGTCCGCCCCCGGCCAGATCCGCCGCGCCATCGTCTCCGTGACCACGACCACCCTCGGCTCCCGCTCGCCATCGGAGTCGGCGATCAACCGTCCCTGTTTGAGAGGAACGCCAATGGCGGCGAAGTACCCCGGCGTCACCGAGCGCCAGTTCGCCGACAGGAACTCGTCGGCGCTCGCCGGTTGGCGGCCGACCACCGAGAACCGGATCGCGGTACTCCCACCGCTGAACGGCGCGACATTGGTGAAGCCGACCGCACGGATGCCCGGCGCAGTCGCGAGCCGCCGCGCCGCTTCGGCATAAAACGCCGCGCGTCTGGCGCGCTCGCGGTACCGTTCACTGGAGACCGTCAGCGACGCGGTGAATACGCCTTCGGTGCGGAAGCCGTAATCGACCCGCATCAGGCGGTCGAAGCTCCTCCCTACGAGCCCGGCACCGACGAGCAGGACGAGCGCGAGAGCGACCGACGCGACGATGAGGATGCTCCGGAGCCGCCCCGCGGCGGCGACGCGCCCACCGGCGCGAAGCACATCGTTTAGATCGGCGCGCGACGCCTGAAGCGCGGGGGCGATCCCGAACAGGATGCCGGTAAAGACCGAGGCGACGATGCCGAAGGCAACCACGCGCCAATCGATGGAGAGCTCGTCGAGCCGCGGGATCGCTGTCTCGCCCACATCGCGCAGCACCGGAACGGCCATGGCCGTCAGGGCGATGCCGAACGCCGCACCGATCGCTGCCAGCACGAGACTCTCGGTCAGGAGCTGCCTCACGATCCGGCCGCGGCCGGCGCCCAACGCCGCGCGGACGCTCATCTCCCGCTGCCGAGCGGTGGCGCGGGCGAGCAGGAGGTTGGCGACGTTCACGCACCCCATGAGGAGCAGGAGCCCCACGGCGACCAGCAGCACCTGGACCCGCATGCGCAGCTCATCGCCAATCAGCCACTCTTCGAGGGACGTCACGTTCGCGCCCCACTCGGCGTTCGTCTCGGGATACTGTCGGGCCAGGTCGCGGGCCACCGACCGCATCTCGTCGAGTGCGCGAGCAAGCGTGACGTCAGGTGCCAGGCGGCCGATGACTCCGAGCCGGCGGTTGCCGCGCGCCGTCTCGCCGCGCGGGGTCATCGAGGGTGCGAGCGGCATCCAGAGCGCCGGGTTCCCGGGGAAGGCGAATGCCGGCGGCATGACGCCGATGACCTCGTACGAGGTCCCACTGAGGTTCACGGTGCGGCCGATGATCTGCGGGTCGGCGCCGAAGCGCGTCTGCCACACGGCGTTCGAGAGCACGACGACGCGCGCCGCCGCGTCCGGCTTCGCCTCCGCCTCGCCGAACACGCGCCCGAGGAGCGGCCGCACGCCGAGCAACGGGAACAACGACGGTGTCGCCACCATAGCGCCGAGCTCCTCGGGGTCGCCCTCGCCGAGCAGGCTGACGTTTTCCGCCGTGAAGGCGGCGAGCTGGCTGAGGCTCCGGACGCGCTCGAGCCAGTCGAGGTAGTTCGGCTCCGAGATGCCGAAGGTCTCGGTGGTCGGGTTCGTCTCGTAGAGGCGGACGATGCGCTCCGGCTCGTGGTACGGGAACGGCCGGAGAAGCACCGCGTTCGCGACGCTGAAGATCGTGGTGGACGCGCCGATCCCCATGGCGAGGGTGAGGAGCGCGACGGCGGTGAAGCCCGGGCTCGCGCGGAGCCCTCGCACGGCGTAACGCAGGTCGTCACGCAGCTCGGCGAGCCACTGGGCGCGGCGCATCTCGTCATTCCTCCTCCTGCCGAGGTCGCGGCAGGCTTGCGTGATCAGGTCCACGTCGCCGAAACGAGCGACGGCCGCCGCGCGCGCGTCGTCGGGCGACATGCCCTGCTCGACGAGCTCGCGGGCGCGCATCTCGAGGTGAAACGCGAGCTCGGAGTCCACCTCCCGCTCCACCGGGACGCTCCAGAACCGCCGCCACCGGAGCTCGCGCCTGAATCGGCCCAGCGTCGGCACGTCAGCGTTCTCCGTAGAGGACCTTGGCGACGGCGGTGGTGAAGTGCGTCCACTGCGCGAGCTCCAGTCTGAGCCGGGCGCGGCCGGTGCTCGTTAGGCGGTAGAACTTCACCTCACGCCCCGTCTCCGACACGCCCCACTCGGCCTCGATGAACCCCTTGCGCTCCATGCGGTAGAGCGCGGGGTAGAGCGAACCCTCGCCGATCTCGAGCGCGTCGTCGGTCGTGTCCTGGATCCACCGCGCGACGCCGTAGCCGTGGCGCGGGCCCCAGGAGAGGGTCTTGAGGATCAGGGTGTCGAGCGTGCCGTGCAGCAGCTCGGTCTGGTCGGCCATACGCGGCCCCGGGTTGTGGATTACCTCGATCGTCGAGGTATCATAGAATTCGACGCCTCGACAGTCAAGGTATGAGGGGACCGACGGGAGCGACAACCGTCGGACCGGCACGGGCGCGCTCGCTACCGGATGGCGCTGAACGATTGAAGGGTGTCTACGCCACTCGGCAGACGGGCGTGCGGCTCGAAGACTTCGGATGCCCGGGGGTCACGCACTGACCCTCCCGCTCAGCAGCGTCAGGACCTTGCCGAGGCTTGCCGAGACACCTATCGGCTTTCGGGAACGAGGCCCTCCTAGCAGAGCCGGACGGGCGACTCGTTGTGCGGCGGGCGCACATCGAGGCGCGGGCAATACCGTATATAGGGACCTCGGCCCTACCTTTCAGCGCATGGCAACCGACAGAAGCCGCATGACCGCGCGCGTGGTCCCGCTTCGGAGTGACGACGCCAGCGACGCCCGAGTGAGCGGCACGGCCGCCGAGCGTCTCGAGCTCCTCGCGGAGCTGAGCCGCCGCATGTGGGCGCTGACGGAGCGTCCCCTCCCGTCCTACACGCGGTCGACTATGCCGGTGCGGCTCTCCACGCTCGCTGACCAGTAGCCGCTGGCTCGTTAGGTGAACGAGGACTATCGCGACATTCTGGCCGCGCTCGTCGCCGAGCAGGCGCGGTTTCTCGTGGTCGGCGCGCATGCGCTCGCCGTCCACGGATACCCGCGCGCCACGGTCGACATCGACATCTGGATCGAGCCGTCGCCGGAGAACGCCGAACGTGTCTGGCGCGCCCTCGCGGCGTTCGGCGCTCCGCTCGAGGACCTCGATGTCACGATGAACGATCTGACGCGCACGGATGTCGTCGCGCAGTTTGGCCTCCCCCCGAACCGGATCGACATCCTGACTGGCGTCTCGGGATTGACGTTCGACGACGCGTGGACCAACCGCCTCGACGCGCTCGTTGAAGGAGTACGGGTCCCGGTGATCGCCCTCGACGATCTGGTGGCGAACAAGCAGGCGTCTGGACGGGAGAAGGATCGCGCCGACGTGAAGGGGCTTCGGGGGCGGAGTTGACACCCTGGGCATCCGGTCGTGATTACTTGCGCGTCGTCCGGTGCCCGAAGTACACGACGTTCGGCGCGTCCGATCGCGCGACCGCGATGTCGACCGTACCATCGTCGATCCGCCCATCACCGTCGAAGTCCGCGGCCGTGATCGTCGTGGCGGGCTCGCGCGAGAACGCGGTGCAGTCGGCGTCGAACCGCCCCGCGCCG
>DASURJ010000303.1:0-2102 GCA_036280115.1 Gemmatimonadaceae bacterium | reverse complement strand
GACGATCGCCGCACCGCTTCGCACCGCATGCAGGCGGTTCCACTTCGCCAGCAGGCTCGCTGTCGAGAGACTTCCGGGATCCAGCGCTGGATCCTCGAGCTGCCGGTTCGTCGGGAACATGACGATCAGCGTGAACGGGATCACGAAGCCGATCGCGATGCCGGCAGCGAGCACGGCAACGCTCCGCTCGATGAGCCACGCGGCGAAGCTGCTCACGAACGCGAGGCCGGCGAGACTCGCCTGCATGAGCGTCGCGCGGCGGGAGCTCGGACGCCATTGGCGCACGGCAGCGGCGGTGCCGAGCTCGATTCGAACCGGGTGCTCGACGAGGTTGATGTAGATCGATGCCCCGGCGAAGATCGCCGTGAAGAACGTCGCAAGCAGCTCGAGAAACATGGCGGCCGGCATTGGTGTGCGTGATGTGTGCTCGCGCCCTTCAGCGCTGGGGGTCGGCGACCAACCCGTCGCGGCCTGATAGTGCACGCACCCGCTCGAGCATGTCCGCGGCGTTGCGGTCGGGAGGGAACACCGGATACGCGACGTTCACGATCGCGCCATCGCGTTGAATCCACGCGAGCCGGGCGATGAGTGTGTGCCCGGCGACGGTCAGCGTCGGCAGCCGAAGCGCCCGGCTGAATGTGAGCTCGGCGTCGCTCAACACGGGGAAGGGCAGGTGCAGTCGCTCGGCCATCTCGCGCTGGTACTCGGTGTCCTGCGCGCTGAGTCCGAAGACTCGGGCACCGAACGCCGCAAAGTCGGCGGCGAGGTCCCGGAACGAGCAGGTCTGCGGCGTGCATCCGCGGGCTCCCGGAATCACGTCCCAGTCGGGCACGAGCGGCGCCGCCGCAGGCCTGCCGGTGCGCGGGAAGGCGAACACGACGGCGAGCCCGGCGACGGCCGAGAGATCTATGCGCTCGCCGGTCGTAGCGGGCAGGGCGAGCGGCGGCAGCCGCGTGCCGGTGAGATGGGCCGCGCGGCCGTCGTCGACGGGAACTGGGAGATCGGGCGGGAGTGAATAGAGGTCGCGATCAGCCATCAGCGTTCCTGCACGCTCTCATTCGATTCCTGGCGGACTGACGGAGAACCCGGCGACCGCGAAGTGATGGTCGAGCGTGAGCGCGTCACGGATGCGCCGGTCGGCCATCACGGCGAAGCTGACGGCGTCCGTGAAGGAGAACTCCTGGTCCCGGTAGCGTGCGAGCCAGTTCTGTTCGGCGGTTCGCTCCAGCTCCCGCGTGCTGCGCACAATGACGTTCGGTGCTTCGTCTACGGTCTGCACGAAGGTCAAGGCCGTTGTGCGGCCAACGCGTCGCAGCAGCAGCGCATGCGTCTCCGCAACCACGAGGTTCGTCGTCACGAGGCGGCGGCGGTCACGAACCATAGCCCGGAGCGCGGAAGCGAAGCGGGCATGGTGCGGGTGCGCCGCGACGAGGAGCGGATACCACGCGCTGGTGTCGACGAAGAACTCAGCGCGCACGCCGCTTGTTCGCGGTCCGGCGTGCCGAGCGATCCCCGCCGCGTCTCGTTGGGGTCGCCCACGAGGCCTCTTCGGTCTCGGCGAGGACGCGATCGTGCTCGCGCGCGCCATCGATCGGCTCGCGTGAGGGCTGCTCCGTCTCGGCGATGCCGATCAGCCGGAGGGCTGGGTGAGTCGCCGGCGAGAGGAGCTCGCGCTCGAGCGCCAGCAGGGCGCGCCGAACGACGTCGGACTTGCTGGCGTCGAGCTGTTCCGCGAGTCGCTCGAGCCGGTCACGCTCGTCGCTCACGAGGTAGACCTGAAGCGGAGCAGCCTCGCGCACCTTTTTATTGGCCATGAAGATGTCTCATGAACGAATCATATCGTTCATGATACGACCCGTGTACACCGAGGGCAAGCGAAACGCGGTCAGAGTCGATTGGCCGACGAGTATCATCACGACGAACATCGCGGGCACGACGCCCGATTTACACAGGGGACACCGTCACCCTGAATCGTGAGGCGTTGAAACGCAGAGGGGCGACTCTGGTTACACCGTCGCCCCTCTGCAATCACCAATGCCGCCGTTATTGAATCGGCGACCCTTTCCGAAGCTGCGGTACGCCGTCCGTCATCCACTTCGGCG
>DASURJ010000302.1:0-8931 GCA_036280115.1 Gemmatimonadaceae bacterium | reverse complement strand
TCAATTCAGTTCCAGCGGAGTCCGCGCAGCTGGTCGAGGTTCACGTTCCCGCCCGACAGCACCGCCGCGACCCGCGAGCCCGGTGGAAGCCTCACGAGTCCATGCAACAGCGCCGCCACCGGGGCCGCGGCGGCACCCTCCACCACCAGCTTGCACCGCTCCATCACCCAGATCATTGCGTCGAAGATGTCGCGATCCGGCAGCGCCACGATCTCGTCCACGAACCGCTGCACGACCGAGAAGTTGATCTCGCCCACGCGACGCACGCGCAGCCCGTCGATGATCGTCCGGCAGTCGATCGTCTCCAGCTTCCCGGCCGCGATGCTCCGCTGCATGGCCGGACCGTCCGACGACTCCACGCCAATGACGCGGATGTTCGGGTTGTGGCTCTTCACCGCCATCGAGACGCCCGAGATGAGCCCGCCGCCGCCGATCGGCACGACGACCGCGTCGACGCTCGGCCAGTCCTGCACGATCTCCAGGCCTAACGTCCCCTGCCCCGCGATGAGCTGCTCGTCGTCGAACGGGTGCACGTACGTCAGCCCCTCGGTGCGCACGAGCTCTTTCGCCTTCTCGTTGGCCTCGTCCCAGATGCTACCGTGCAGCACGACCTCGGCCCCATACCCCTTGGTTGCCGCGACTTTCGCCGGCGTCGCGTTCTCGGCCATGCACACCACGGCGCGTATGCCGTGAATCTTCGCGGCGAGCGCGACGCCCTGCGCGTGATTCCCCGCCGACGAGCACACCACCCCGCGGCGTTTCTCCTCGTCCGACATGAGGGCGAACTTGTTCAGCGGCCCGCGAATCTTGTACGACCCGACGCGCTGGAACATCTCCGCCTTGAGCCGAACCTCGTAGCCGGTTTGCTCGCTCAGCTGGCGTGAGCCGAGGAGTGGGGTGTGCTTGATGTGCGGCGCGATACGCGCGCGCACCTGCTCGAAGTCGGCGAGACCGAGGGCGAACGGAGCGGCTGATGCAGTCACGGAAATCCTGGGAATCCTGGGGGTCAGAGTCCTAACCAACCATTCGAACGCACCGATTCGAGTGAGCGCGACCCGACGGCAACAGAAGGATGGGTTAGGACTCTGACCCCAAACAAGGTGGTGAGACCATCACTCCCCGGGACCCGCGCGCCGGTGTAACGTATTCGAGCTGCAGTCAACCAAACCCCATCAAACCAACGGAGTCAGCGGACATGCGTTCACCCGTTCGATCCATCGTCCTCCAGGCGGCGTTCGCCGTGGCATGCGCGCTCCCGGCTGCGGCGCAGGCCGGCCCGCAGGCCGGCTCGCTCTCGGCCGACCTTCTCGCCGACGTCGCTGATGTCGAGAAGAAGCTCGTGGACCTCGCGAGGGCGATCCCGGCGGAGAAATACGACTGGCGTCCGGGCACGGGCGTTCGGTCGGTCAACGACGTCGTACTCCACGTTGCGGCGGACAACTACCTGATTCCGGCGGCCCTCGGCTTCACCCCGGATGCCGCGACGGGGATCAAAGGCGACGATTACAAGACGGCGATGGCGTTCGAGCAGCGGAAGATGAGCAAGGACGCCGCGATCGCGGAGCTCGAGAAGTCGTTCGCGTTCCTGAAGCAGAGTCTTCAGAGCACGACACCGGCGAAGATGGGCGACCAGGTGAAGCTCTTCGGCCAGCCGTTCACCATGCAGCGCGCCTGGATCCTGGGTACCACGCATCTGCACGAGCATCTCGGGCAGCTCATCGCGTACGCGCGGACGAACGGCGTCAAACCACCCTGGAGCCGATAAACCCGCGAACCGGGAACTGGGAACAGCCACCAACGCAGGAATACAGCAACCAGCGCTGGTTAGCTGTTAGCTGGCACTGGTTGCTGCGGGGTGAACGGCTTCCGGGACGGTGGCTTCCCGCGGGTGTTACCCTGCAGCGCAGCTGGACGCTTTTCGCGTCAACCAGTGCCAGCTAACAGCAATCCAGCGTAGTTCCTGGTTCCCGGTTCCCTATGGTTTGGCTGCGATGCACTCGATCTCGATGACCGCGCCCGGCACCACGAGTCCGGCCACGGCGACCGTCGATCGAGCGGGCGGGTTCGACGGGAAGAACTCCCGGTACACCTGATTCATCCCCTGGAAGTCCTTCACGTCCGTCAGGAAAACCGTGCACTTCACCATGTCTTCCATGGTGACGCCGGCGAGCGCGGCGGACGCCTTGATGTTCTCGAGCGCCTGGCGCGTCTGGCCCTGGATGCCGCCCTCGGCCAGCCCTCCGCCGCCCGGACGCGTTCCGAGCGCCCCGGACAGAAAGACGATATTCCCGGCCCGCACGGCGGCCGACAGCACGCCGCCCGGCCGAGCGTTAGGCGGGTTGAAGACCTGCTTGCCGCCGGCTGGCTGCTGGGCGGCGGCGCCGCGCGGTGCGAGCGCTACGGCTGCCAGCGCGCCTGCGAGGAAAACGAAGCGACCGGTCATACGCATTATCGGAACCTCGGGCTGGGGATGGGGACTCTGTGCCGGCGCGTCAGATCAGGACGCGCAACGCGCCGGGCACGACGCGAACATCGAAGTACGTTCCCTCGGCAACGAGATCGCCGCAGCCGAAGAACGCCGTTGGCCGTTCCGTTTCAATCACGATGCGCGTGGCTTGCCACGCCGAGAAGACTTGGGACGCAATCGCTGATCCCCGGAGCAACCGCGTGAACGCCCCGAGGAGCCGGACGCGCGCGACGTCGTGGACCAGGCACACGTCGAGCGCTCCGTCGGCGTTATCCGCGGGGATCGGGAGGGAGATGCCACCGCCGACGTTCCGCTGATTCGCCACGAAGATGCCATGCGTGCGAACGTCCCTCGACTGCTCGGTCGATTCCCCGGGTGGGCGCCACGTGAGACGCACCTGTGCCGCGAGACCAGGACGAAACAGCGCGTTCGCGCCGGCGGCAATCCGATAAACGCCCGTGCCCAACGAGTCGGCCGCGAAGCGCGCGACGGGATGCAACGCCTTGATCCACGGAACGATCAGCGCGCTGTGCGCGCCGATGCCGATACCGCCGGCGGTCACGAAGCGACGCCCATTCACCTCGAGCAGATCGATTGCGCGCGTACTCCGCTTGATGATCCGGTCCAACGCCCCGGGGATATCGGCGGGGATGCCGTTGGCGCGCGCGAAGTCGTTACCGGTGCCAAGGGGAAGCACCCCGAGCGGCACGCCGGTGCCGGCGAGCTCACTGGCCACCAGGCGCACGGTTCCGTCGCCGCCAGCGGCGACGACCAGGGCGGGACGTTGCTCGGCCGCCATGCGCTCGCGGACGAGTGCCGCGGTCTCGTCCGGCGATTCCGGACACACGATCTCCACACCGTAGCGCCGACCGAGTTGGCGCTCGGTGACCTTCCGCCATTCACCACGCCGAACTCGGCGCGCATGGGGATTGGCGACGACTAATGCGGCTGCAGTGCCGCCGCTGGGGGTGGGCCGAGGTGGCACCGCGTCTACCTTCGGCGACGCACGACGTTGACGCGAACGGAGAACACGCGCACGGGCCGGTAAGCTAACCGCGGTCGCCACCCTTGCCAGCCGTCCCATGCTCGCCGTACGATATGGCCTCACGGGTTAGGTAAAGTCGTACGATGAAGCCCGCTGCCTCCGCGGCGCCGTGTCTGGGCGCCGTCCCGCTGTTCCACCCCTCCCACTGGCCGCTTCACCGCCACACGTACGCCCGCAACAGGGCTGAGCTCGCACCGCAGGAGGATACCACATGTTACGACGCGAAGTACGCGCAACACTCGCGGCACTCGTTGGTCTACTGGCCAGCGCGGTGCCCATCCACGCAATCAGTGCCCAGAGTGTCGGGACGATTCGCGGCCGAGTCACTGACGCAGGGTCACAGCGTCCGGTCAGCGATGTGCAGGTGACGGTCGTGGGCACGAGCTCTGGCGCGCTCACGAACCAGAGCGGCGAATACACGATCGTCAACGTCGCCGCGGGCTCCCGGACCGTGCGTGCACGACGGCTCGGGTTCAACGCGATCGAGCGCACGGTGACGGTGAACGCCGGCGCGACCGTACAACTCGACCTGGCGTTGACGCAATCGGCGACGCAACTCGAGCAGCTCGTCGTGACCGGCACCGCGGGCGCCGCCGAGCGAAAGACCATCGGCAACTCCATCACGCAGCTCAACGTCAGCGAGCTCACGGAGAAGCAGGCGGTCCTCAACGTCACGGAGGTCCTGCAGTCGAAGACACCGGGCGTGACGATCCTTCCGGGATCAGGTGCGCCGGGTACCGCGGGCGAGATTCGCATTCGCGGTTCCGCCTCGATCAGCGGATACAAGCCCGTGGTGTTCATCGACGGCATCCGCTACAGCATCGATGACCTCGGAAGCTTCTCCGCAACCGGCGGCGGCACGTTAGGCCTCGCGCAGTCGACGCAGGTCACGTCGGCGCTCAACTTCCTCAACCCGAACGACATCGAGTCGATCGAGGTGATCAAGGGACCGGCGGCCGCGACGCTGTACGGCGCCGAAGCGGCGAACGGTGTCATCCAGATCATCACGAAGAAAGGCACGCGCGGCCAGCAGCGCCTGCAGTTCGGCATGCGCGCCGAGCGCGGCCAGAACGAGCTGACGCTCGACCAGCCGACGAACTACACGACCTGCGACGCGGTGAAGAAAGCGCAGACCGACGCGCTGGGTCCGATCTGGCCGGGATGCCAGGGCGTTGCGGACAACGCCATCATCACCGACAACCCCGTCGCGCGCGACTCGCGCGCGGTGCGCACCGGCGATCTCTCGATCCTGCAGGTGAACGTCCGCGGCGGCGGCGATCGGTACTCGTTCTATGCCTCGGGCGACCGCAACGTCGAGCAGGGCGTGTTCTACAACAGCGACAACAGCCAGAAGTCGATCCGGTCGAACTTCACCGTGAACCCGAACGACAAACTCGACTTCACGGTGAATGTCAACTGGCAGGACGGGCGCCTCCGCCTGCCGATCCAGGACGAGTCGGCGAACGGCTTGCTGCTGAGCGGAACGCGTGGCCTTCCCGGACGCCGTTCGCTCCTTGGCGAAGGGAACGAAGGGTGGCGGACGATATCGCCGGCGGCCGCGAACCGGTATAAGAACTTCAGCGAGGTGGGACGCCTGACGACGGGCGGCACGGCAAACTGGAACCCGTTCTCGTGGCTCCAGAACCGGGCGACGGTCGGCATCGACGAGACGAACACGCAAGCGCAGCTGCTCTTCCTGCCTGGCGACATCGAGGCGGGTCAGGATCCTGACGCGGCGAGCGGCGCCAACTTCCGGCGCACGCCGCACCGGCGGATACTCACCGTCGACTACGCGGGGAACCTGCTCTGGACGCCGAAGAGCGGCATCCAGACGACAACGTCGTTCGGGGCGCAGGTCACGTCCGAGGAATTCGAGCAGATCGGCGCGCAGGGCATCGGTATTGGCGCGCCGGACGTCACGCTCGTGGGCCTCCTGCAGCGCTCCACCGGAAACGAGACGTACAGCGAGAACAACTCCGTCGGTTACTACGCGCAGGAACAGGTCGGTCTGGGTGACCGGCTCTTCCTGACCGCCGCAGTTCGCGCTGACGATCACTCGTCGTTCGGAAAGGATTTCGACATCGTGATCTACCCGAAGTTCTCCGTCTCGTACGTCGCGTCGGACGAGCCGGGACTCCGGAGCTTTCTCGACGCGGCGCGCGTGAGCTCCCTCAAGCTGCGTGGCGCGTGGGGCCAGGCCGGCCGCGCCCCGTCCGCCTTCTCGGCGTCGCAAACGTACACGGTGGACCGCGTCACGCTCGGCACACAGACCGGGTCGGCCATTCGACCGCTGGTATTCGGCAACCCGAACCTCGAGGCGGAGCGCGGTGATGAGATCGAGCTCGGGTTCGACGCCGGCCTGTTCGGCGAACGACTCGGCATCGATTTCACGTACTACAACAAGCGCACGACCGACATGCTGCAGTCGGTCGCGTTCGCACCGTCGGTCGGATTCCCGGGCAGCCGGCTCGCGAACCTCGGCGAGGTGACGAACAAGGGAGTCGAGCTCTCGGTGTTCGGCTCGCCGGTGCAGCTGCGCAACTTCAGCTGGGACACGCGAGTCAACTTCTCCACGAACTCGAACAAGCTGATCGACTTCGGCATCCCGAACGTCGTGGTGCAGAACCCGACAGGCCAGGCGTATGGAACCGTACAGCAACACCGCGCCGGATACCCGTTAGGCGGGTACTGGGTCACGCCACCGCAGCGTGACGCGAACGGCGTGCCGCTCCTCACGCCCACCGGACAGCCGATCTACAATCCGGGCGACTCCGCTCGCCGGTACATAGGCCCGTCGACGCCGACGCGCGAGATCGGGTTCTCGAACAACTTCACCCTCTTCCGCTACGTCCGTCTCTACGCGCTGCTCGACGCGAAGGGCGGCCACTACATCTTCAATCAGAAGGAGCGGAGCCGCTGCCAGGCCGCGAATGACAACTGCGCCGCGAACAACGATCCGCGCGCGCGTTTTCCGGTCACGGCGGCGGATTCGATCCTGAACAAGGAGATGGCCGTACGCCGCGCCGCGGCGGTTTCGCCGGAGTGGATCCAGAAGGCCGACTTCCTCAAGCTGCGCGAGGTGTCGATGACGGTCGACCTACCCCAGCGCTGGGCGAACGCCGCCCGCGCGTCGTCAGCGAGCTTCGTGCTGTCGGGACGCAACCTCGCCATCTGGAGCGACTACGAAGGCTCGGACCCCGAGGTGAACTCGTACGGGGGCCGCAGCTTCGTTCGCATCGACGCGTACGCGTTGCCGATGGTCCGCCGCCTGTCCGCAGGCTTCAACATCCAGTACTGACCGAGCGAGCCGAGGCCATGATGTATACATCTTCGAAACGTGACCGACTCGGGCGCCTCGTGTCGCTGGGGGCGCTCGCCCTCGCGCTCGGCGCCGCGACCGGGTGCGAGAACTTCCTCACCGCCGAGAACCCCGGGGCGGTGGAGGCCGACGACCTGAATACCCCGGCGTACGCGAACCTGATTGGCGCCGGGCCGATCTTCGCGTTTCAGGCGTCGTGGGACGACGTCACCTGGTGGAACGGACAGCTGACCGACGAGATCGTCAACCGCAACAACGTGAATCCCTTCATCGAGGAAGGGCAGATCGACCGCCGTGAGCTGCACTCGGACATGAGCTACATCACGGCGTTCATGTACAACCCGATGCAACAGGCACGGTTCAACGCCGAAGAGGCGGTGCGCCGTCTGACGCTCATCCTTGGTGATACGGTGGGACGCGATCTTCGCGTCGGGCGCGCCCTCGCGTACGGCGGGTACACCTATATCGCCCTCGGTGAGATGATGTGCACGACGCCGATCGACAAGGGCGTGCCGAAGACGTGGGACGAGATGATGAACGACGCGATCACGAAGTTCGACTCGGCCGTGACCATCGCGACCGCGGCGAAGGCGTATCTGCAGACGATCACGCCGGCGCCAGCAGCCGCGATCCTCGGGGCGGATTCGGTGATTGCGTTCGCCCGCGTCGGTGCGGCGCGCGCGGCGCTGAACCTGAACGACAAGACGAGGGCGACGACGTACGCGCAGCAGGTCCCGACGGATTTCGTGTTCTACGCGTACTACACGGACAACACGACGGGTCAAATTCACCGCACACACAACCGCATTGGCAGCGGCAACAACGGGACGTTGACTGGAACGCCGTTCGAAGCGATGGTGGGCGACCCGCGCATCCCGCGATCCACGACGCCGGCGGCCCGCGTGGGCACGCCGCTGTCGCCCCCGTCGTACAGCTCGTTCGATAATACCCTCACTGGCGCACCGTTCACCCCGGTGACATCGGTGCGCGTGGCCTCGGGACTCGAGGCGCGGTACATCATTGCCGAGAGCGAAGGGCCGACGGCGGCGACGCTCGCGTTCGTGAACGAGCGCCGGGCCGCGGGATTACAGGCGCCGGTGGATCTCACGGGCGACGCCTTGATGGCGGAGCTCCGCGATCAACGGTCGCGCGATTTCTACCTCGACAACCACCGTCTGGGCGACCTGCGGCGGTACAAGCGGTTCTACAACGTCGATCTGTTCCCGTCGGGCCCGTATCCGGGGTCGACGACGGGTCAGGTCTACAATCCCGACGTGGATTGCTGGCCGCTCCCGACGAGCGAGATCGTGGATAACCCGAACGTGCCGCGGTAGCGGCACTGGTGGCGGGACGCGATCCGGCACACGCGGGTCGATCGGCCCCGGGGGCCTCGGCGAAGCCGAGCCCCCGGGGCTTCTCGTTGTCGATCCGCGCCAGACTACGTCAAGGCACCGGCGACCCACCCGCGATGACACGATGGTGTCGCATCCCCAGTCCTCGGAGGAAGCCTCATGCGTCGTTCGATCCGCGGCGTGCTGCGAGTCGCCGTCATGTCCACCGGCGGCGCGATTCTCGGTGCCGGTGCCGGGGCCGTCATCGGGCGTGACCGGTGGGAGTGGGTCGCTGTGCCTCGGCGTGGTGCGTCGCGGTCTGGACTCTCGATCCTCCCGTGGTCTCGTGGCGTCGCCGTGGTGGTGCGAGCATCTTTCTGACGCCTTTCGGCTGCGGTTCCGGCGACCGATTCCCAACGCATGTATCGCCAGCTCGACGACGCGAAGATCATCGACACGCTGGAACGGCTGCGAGACCGGATCTGCGCGCGATTTCCAGGGTCCGGGCTCGGCCGCGTGAGCGAGGAGCTGCTCGGGATCGCTCGTGAGGCGGCAGCGCAGGTGGCGTATCTCGCGCGGCCGAACTGGCCGGTTCGGGCGGGCGTCGCCCTGTCCATCCTCGCGATGTTCGGCGCCGTCGTGCTCGCCCTCGGGCGCATCCGCCTCCAGGGCGACGTGGGTGGCTGGCCCGAGCTGGTGCAGGTCATCGAATCCGGCGTCAACGATGTCGTGTTCCTCGGTATTGCCGTGTTCTTCCTGCTCACGATGG
>DASURJ010000301.1:0-2688 GCA_036280115.1 Gemmatimonadaceae bacterium | reverse complement strand
TAATGCTCAATCTGCGCGGCGTGATCGGTCCGGTGGTGACGACGTTCGGCGCGCGAGACGAATCACTCGATCTCGACGCCTTCGCAACGAACCTGAGGGCCTACGCCGCGGCGGGGTTGAGCGGAGTGGTCGTGTGTGGATCGACCGGTGAAGCGGCGCTCCTGGATGAGGGGGAGCGCCGTGTGCTCATCGAGCGTGCGCGCGCCGAGCTACCCGGCGACGCGCTGGTGATCGCCGGGACGGGGGCGGAATCGACTCGCCAGTGCGTGCAGCGGTGCCGCGTGGCGAGCGAGCACGGCGCGCACGCGGTGCTCGTCGTGGCGCCGCACTACTACTCGGCGGCCATGACGCCGGCGGCACTCGAGGCGCACTACACCCGAGTCGCCGACGAGAGCCCGCTTCCGGTGCTGCTGTACAACATCCCGAAGTACGCGCACTTCACGCTCGAGCCCGACCTCGTCGCTCGGTTATCGACGCACGAGAACATTGTAGGGATGAAGGACAGCGCCGGAGATCTGAAGCGGTTCGAGGGGTACATGCAGTCGCAGGCGGAGGCGTTCACGGTCCTCACCGGGCACGGCGGTACCTTCCACCGGGCGCTCGAGCTCGGAGCGCGCGGCGGCATTCTCGCGATGTCGCTCTTCGCCGCTGAGCTGACGCTCGACGTGTACGAGCGGCATAACGCGGGCGACGCCGAGGAGGCCGCGGAATCGCAGCGGGCGCTCACGCCGCTCGCGGCCGAGATTGTCGGCCGGATGGGTGTTGCCGGCGTGAAGGCGGCGATGGACCGCGTTGGGCTCGCTGGGGGGCCGGTTCGAATGCCGCTCCTTCCGCTCGGGCCCGAGGATTCCGCGCGCGTGGACGCGTTGCTGCGCGACGCGCGCGTGACCACGTCGGTCTGATCTGCGTGACGACGTCCCCCGCCGCTGAGCGAGCGGCGGACGTCGTTCGCACGCTCGCCCGCGAGCCGCGTCCCGCCGGGAGTGACGCCGAAGCGCGCGCGCGCGCGTTCTGCACGGAGCGACTGCGGGCGGCGGGCTTCGACGTGCGCGAGGAGCCGTTCGAGTACTCGTCGTTCGTTGGGCGTTGGGGCACGCCCGTCGGGGGCGTCGCGGCACTGGCTCTGCTCCTCGTCGCACACGTGCTTGCGCGTCAGGGAAAGCCGCTCTCCGCACTGACGCTTCTCGTGGTCGGCGCGGCGGCGATGGCCATCGTTGCCGCGGCCGCCGCGCGATCCGGGGTGTTGACGTTCCCCGCGGAGCGGCGATGGGGAGTCAACCTGGTGGCGACACGAGGAACGGACAGCCCACCGCTCTGGCTGATGGCGCACCTCGACTCGAAGTCGCAACCGGTGCCCATCCTCGCTCGTGCGGCCGGGGTGACGCTCGTGGTCGTGACCTGGCTCGTGAGCGCCGCGCTCGCCGTCGCGCAGCTCGCGGGCAGCGACCCTTCGCTATGGTGGACACCCGTTGGCGTCATCGCGGCGCTCGGCGCAATGCCGGTGATCGCGACGACGGTCGGGTCGCGTTCGCCCGGTGCGCTCGACAACGCCTCGGGCGTCGCGACCGTGCTGCGGGCCGCCGAACGGACGCGGGCGGCGGTCGGCGTATGCCTAACGAGCGCCGAGGAGCTGGGGCTCGCGGGCGCGCGGGCGTGGGTGCGCGGGAGGGGTCGCGCGACGGCGCTCAATTGCGACGGGGTGGATGACCGCGGTGCGGTGACGTGCATGTACACCGGCGCGAAGCCGGTCGCTCTGGTCGATCAGGTAGTGCACGCGGCGACGCAGGCGGGAACTTCGGTACGCGCGCACCGTCTCCTGCCCGGCGTGTTGACTGATGGCGTGGCGCTCGCGGATGCGGGGTGGAACGTCGTAACGCTCAGTAAAGGCGGGCTCGGGACGCTCGCCCGAATTCACTCGTCGCGCGACCGCCCTGAGCTCGTGACGGGTACCGGGATCGCAGAGGTTGCGCGGTTGATGGCGGAAGTGATCGACGCGCCGCCGAAGCCGTAACTCCACGAGGCGACGTGTGGGGAGCCGCGGGAAGGACGCCGTCACCGGCGAGTGCGCGCGGAGTTTGTAGCCTGGCGCGTGCGTCTTGCGTAGTGAGGACGACCTCCGCCATCTGAGACGTCATGGAAATCCTCATCTTTGCCGTCGTTCTTCTGCTCTCGCTCCTCCTCATTCCCCTCGGGCTCCCCGGGCTGTGGCTCATGATCGGCGCCGCGCTGGGGTACAACGCGCTCGTCGCGGGCGACCCGATCGGCTGGTTCGCGATTGGCGGATCGCTCGTGCTTGCGGTCATCGCCGAAGTGCTCGAGTTCACGCTCTCGGCGCGGTACACGCAGAAGTACGGTGGATCGCGCCGGGCGGCGTGGGGCGCGATTCTCGGCGGCATCGCGGGCGCGATCGTCGGCGTGCCGGTGCCAGTCATCGGGTCGGTGATCGGCGCATTCATCGGTTCGTTCGCGGGCGCGCTCGTGGCGGAGTACACGCGTCGCGAGGCGACGGCCGGAACGGCGACGAAGGTTGCGACGGGCGCGCTGATCGGCCGCGTGGTGGCGGCGGCAATGAAGACGACGATCGGGGTGGCGATCGCGGCGTGGTTGGTGGCGGCGGCGGTGGTGTAGGTACAAGCTATCAGCCATCAGCTGATGGCTGATAGCTTGTACCTACACCACCGCCGCCGC
>DASURJ010000300.1:0-7348 GCA_036280115.1 Gemmatimonadaceae bacterium | reverse complement strand
GGGTTCGCCGCATTCAGCGTTCCGGGTACGGAACCTCGGTCATCCGTTGGATGCGTCCGTCCGGAAGCGGCACCTCGCCGTACACCATGTACGGTGACTCGCGCAAGAGGTACCAGTTCGCCTGAAGCGAGCCGTCGCGCTTCCGCTCCTCGACCTTAACCTCGAGGAACAGCGTGTCTCCCCGTGTCGAGCTGGCCTGCTGACCTGTCAGCGTGCCAGCACTGGCGGCGAGGATGGCGAGCGCGCGACGGATCTGCCTCATGGTGGATCGTCCGTGACTGAATGGGTGGGATGAACGCCGGTTCCGGCGGCGGATCGGAAGACTCGCCGGCGCGTCGTACGCCTTGCTAGCACAGAATTGCGGCGGTCATGTCTACGCGGCCGCGCGGGCGGCGGCGGGACTGGATGCGACGATGCGCGACGGTCCGTGGGCGATACGGACGTCGGGGCGGCGTCGCACCCGCCTAACACTACACACCTAACACTACACACGACGCCAACCGTGCCACTTGTGGGAGGCAAGAACGAATTTGCATGGGAGAGACGATAGAGCGTTTGGGTGTAGGTGGTGTCACACCGCAGTCGTAGGCGCAGTAGGCGGAGACCCGGCCGCAATGACCGATATACCACGATTGCCGCCGAGGACGAAGGCCGCGGCAGCGGGCGCGAGACCTGGTAGTGTCACGACTGGTGTACGACACCTCGAGCCAGTAACGTGAAGGCCGATTATTTGCCCGTCCGCGAACCACCAGCGCGTTCGGCCCCTTCTACCCCTGCCCGGGAGACGCTTCGTGCTGTTCCACATTACCCAGGTTCACACGCCTGAAACGTGTCCGAGAGATGAGGGCGGCTCGAACTCTCTGTTCAACCCTAACGTCCCGGGGATCAAGCTGATCGGGCGATATGGCGCGAACGGGCAGCACACGATGTTCTTCATCGTGGAGGCCGATGACGTCAACGCCATTCACAAGTTCCTCTGGCCGGGCTTCAAGCGGTGCACGAGCACCGTAACGCCGGTAAGCGAGGTGCCGGTACCGAAGGATTGAGAGGCCGGCGACCGGCGATTCGTTCACTGACCTCGTTGCCGTACCACCGAATAGGGATAGTAGTCCTCGACCATCATCCGCCGGTTGGTCGGGTCGTAGGTCATGTTGATACGTCGCCAGCAGCGGTCGGGACGCTGCCCATCGACCTCCTTGCAGAAGCCCATCGCCGCTTGCGGAGACATGTAGCGGTATACGCGCCAGGCGCGCATGTCGCGCGACACCTCCACGAGGCTGACCGGCTCCCCGTACGTCTCCTTCTCGAGTCCCAGGAAATAGGCCTTCCCGTCGACCACGCCGATCAGCCCGACGAGGTCGAGGTGCCAGAAGTCGTGTAGCATCTTCTCTCCCATGCGGACCCCGCGCGGAACAGCGCGCGCGAAGGCGCACCAGTCGAACCCATCGCGCCGGGAGGCGACGCGGCAGACGGGACTCGCTCCCATGTCCGTAGGGTCGTTGGGCGACAGCGTCACGCCCGCCTGCGCGCGCGCCTGCTCCGTCATCCGGCGGATGGCCTGTGTGTGGTACGTCTCGCCTCGGCGAGTGTTGACTGTCTCGAAGCTCGGGAAGATGCCACCGTTCGCGAACATGCCGGCGATTACCGAACGCTTTTCCTCGCGCGTGAACACGCTGTTGCGGATGACCGCGTCGAAAGGGAAGAGCATCGGGGGCGTCACCGGCCTCGCGAACCACAGCTCCTGGAGCGCGTGCGGGCTGGCTCCTCCCTCCATCAGCGCGAGCGCCGCGGTCGCGTTTCCGGCGTAGATCGCTGCGTTCAGCAGACCGGTCTTCGCGTAGGTCGGGCTGGGCACGGTCGCGTTAGGATCGAGCCCCGCGCGAATCGCCGACCGCAGCCAGGCGGCTGCGGCCGTATCCCCGCGCGTACGCTCGAAGAAGACGTGCGCCACGGTTTGTCCCCCGGACGCCTCCCGTGAAAATCCCTGCGCGATCAGGCCGACCGGGGCGCCGGCCTGCAGGAACTGACCGAGTACCTCCAGGTCGGCCGATGCGAGCGCGTCGGCGACGCTTGCCGCGCTCCACGAGATGTTGCGACTCGCGAGGTCTCGGCGCGCTGTCTGTCGTGCAACCGCCGCGCTTGGCGCGAGGCCGACGCCGTACGGGGTCGTGCGCACCTCGTCGAGGATCAGTCCGATCGGCAGCGCTCGCGCCGTGCTTCCCGCGGTCTCGATCACCATTCCGATCAGCGCCCAGTCCCGGTCGAACACGCCGCCACCCGACTGGCCCGGCAGCTGCTCGCTGGACTCGATCGCGATGTCGGCAACGGAGGGGAAACGCGCCGGAACCGGGACGACGTTATGCGACCACGCCACCCCACCACCGAATCCCACCACGAACACTCGTGTATCGCCGCTGGCCTGGAGGTTCAGCATGTCCGCGGGAACACTCTTGCCGAGCACCTCGGGCGCGTCGGCCGCCTGAACGCGCACCAGGCCCACGTCGTACTTCGCGGACAGGTGGACGACTTCCGCACGCGCCTTCGTTCCGGGCCTAACGCGAAACTCCGCGGTCATGTCCCGGCTCGGCCGCAGTTCCACCGGATCCCGGACGTTGTGCTTCGCGGTCACGATGAGCGTGCCCTGGGCGCCTTGATCGAGGATCACGCCTGCCCCGCGATGCGTCTCACCGCGGTGATCGCGCCACTCCAACATGACCACCAGGTTGCGGGGGTCGGGCTGCTGCGCGGCCCCGCGAGAGGCGGTGGCGGCGAGAGTCAGGAAAAGGGCGGCGGCTCGTGTGTCGAGGCGCATCAGGGGAGCTCCTTTCGCCGGACGGGAATCGATGAGCCCATGAGTACGGCAATGACGGCCAGGATTGCCTTCACCGCGGGGATACTCATGAGCCAATCCAGCACGTTCGGCATGAGCGATCGCGCGTCGGTGGTGTAGCCGGACCTGAGGCCGCGCGCGCGGCCGTCGGCCTGTATTTCGACCAGCGCGTCCGTCAGCGCTGCCGAGCGGAGGACGCCGTCGATCGAAGGAATGACGAGAGGCTCGCCCTCTCGCAGGGTCAGCTGCCGTCCGCCGACGTCGTCGAGGACAAGCAACCCTTTCCGTAGCGTGCTGAGGAGCGGAGACGATTCGTCAGCGGCCTCGCGCCAGAAGCTCACACGCCGCACCGACATCCCCTCGGCGAAGCGGTCCCGTTGCGCCGACGTGCCCGAGATGAACAACGGGCCCCCGATCCCGCGCACGGAGATCGACGGATCGGCGACGGTGATGTGGCGTGGCCTGCCGTCACCGACGTCCACGGTGACGTTCGCCGGTAGCGCGAGCACCAGTTCAGCGACGGCGCTCGTTAGGGCGAACGTGTACCGTCCGTCCTCGCCGTCCGCCTTTACCGTAACTTCAGTGCTGTCGGCGAGTCCCAGGGATGGGAGCGTCATGGGGCCGCCGGACACCCGGAAATACGGCGTCTCGACGACTTCGCCGTCCGGAAGCGTCAGTTGAACGGGCTGACTGGTCCAGGCGAGGTCGCGTAGCAGCACTTCACTCGTGCGCGTTGCGCCCGCCGTCAGGAACGACACGCTCTCCGCCGACGCGTTGATAGATATCCGCGTGCTGCGAACCTCGAGCGCGGTGAGTGCCAGCACGACCCCGATCAGCACGAGAACCGCCGAGAGGACGCCGGACACGGTGGGCGGGCGCCGGAGTCGGCGGAGGCGCGACCGCAGACCATATCCCGGACCGGGTTCGCGCTCCTTCGGCGGGAGCGGGATGACGTCGCGCGAGGCCGGCTCAGTCACGGCGTTGGACTCGCGACGCGACCGGTACGTACGCCGTGAATCGGGTCTCCGTTTCCGCTCCGGACGTATGGACGGCTCGCAGCGTGACCTCGTAGGTGCCGGGTGCCGGCACCGGCAAGTCGATATGAATCGGGTTGTCGGCGGGGAACGGTCGCTCGAACGTCTGGCGATGGACGAGCTCTCGCGTCCCCGGGCGCTCGATGCGGAGCACGATCCCCACGAGCAGGCTCTCCGATTCGAGCGTGACGAAGGGCATTTCCGGGACGGCGCCTCCACCCTCTCCAGTCACGCGAACCGGCCAGACATAGGGATTGCCCATGGCATCGGCCGCTGGGGCGGTGTAGAGCACGGCCAGCTCGCTCGGCGCGAGGCGTACCGACGGGTGGCGCAACACGTCGGTGGACCAGACGAAGCGACCGGCCGCGTCCAGCGCCCGGGTGTCCATCTGATAGAGCTGGCGTGGGCGCATGGAACGAGCGATGAGCGTTCCGCCACCGGCTGGAGCGCCGACGACCTCGATGGTCAGCGTGCGCGCCGCGTCGAGTGCATACGCGGGTGTGCCGAGGTGATAGCCGCGCAGGAGCAACCGTGTATTTCCGGCGACTGGCTGGATGAACAGCCCCTCGCAACGCACGCCGTCGCGCGCGCGGTAGCCTGCATCGGTCTCCCTCGTCAGCTCAGGTCGGAGCGCACACGCGTTCTTTCCGCTCTGACCTGAGAGCGGGACCGGGAGGACGCATGCGACGGCGATGGAACTGACGAGCACGCGGCGCAGCATGGTGCCACCTTACCGCGGACACCCTGCACCGTCAATAGAGCATGGGCTACGGGGGGCCGCGCCTGCGCCGTACATCCCTGGCGTGGCCGCTCACTTGACATTTCTAGGGGAGCATCCGACATTCACGGCACGCTCCCCTAGAATTGTCAAGGGACCATCGCCATGCCGCCTGCCTCCGCCGTGGAGTTCCGCCACGGAGCCATCGAGCTCCTCCTGCTCAAGGCACTGTCGTGGGGACCGCAGCACGGGTTCTCCATTGCGCGGTGGATCCAGGAGACCGCCGACGACGTGCTCCGGCTCGAGGAAGGATCGATGTACCCCGCCCTGCACCGCATGGAAGACAAGGGGTGGCTCAAGGCCACGTGGGGGATCTCCGAGAACAACCGTCGCGCGAAGTTCTACCAGCTCACCGCGAAGGGGCGCGGGCAGCTCGCCGAGGAGACGCGCGCCTGGTGGCGCTATTCGGCCGCCGTCGGCAAAGTGCTCAAAGCCACGACCAGGCCGGCCACCGCATGACGGACGATGAACCCCTGTGGCGTCGCTACCGCGACCTCGTGCGTCGCCGGCCCACGGACGACGTCGACGACGAGATTCGCTACCACCTCGAGATGCGGCGCGAAGAAGCGCTCCGCGCCGGTCTCGATGCCGAGCGTGCCGACGCCCTTGCGCGCGAGCGTTTCGGCGATGTCGATCGCGTCGCGGCCGAGTTGTACGCCATCGACACTTCCCGCGAGCGGAAGCGGAGCCGACACGAGTGGGTGAGCGACTTCGTCCAGGATGTCAGGTTCGCGTGGCGATCGCTGCGCCGAGCCCCGTCGTTCGCACTCACGGCCATCCTGACATTGGCGCTCGCCATCGGCGCCAACACGACGATCTTCTCCTTCGTTCACGCCCTGCTCCTCGCGCCGCTGCCGTATCGCGAGCCGGGCGAGCTGGTGACGATCCAGGCGAACATCGTCGGCTCGACGGGCGAGTGGCTCGCGCTCCGTGAGCGCACGACGGTCTTCTCGGATATCGGCCTCTACCGAAATCGCAGCATCACGTTCGACGACGATCGCGAGGCGGCTCGCCTCGACGGCGTCGCCATCACGCCCAATCTCGTTCGTTTGCTGGGCGTTGCACCAGCGCTCGGGACTGCGTTCGGTGACGACGCCGGCCGCCCCGCCGCGGGCAACGTCATCCTCCTCAGCCACTCACTCTGGCTCGAGCGCTACGGGGGAGACGCGGGAATCGTCGGTCGCCACGCTATGGTGGACGGCGTGCCCTACACGATCGCCGGGGTCATGCCGTCGAGCTTCAAGTTCCCGTCGGCGAACGCGCGGTTCTGGGTGCCGATCACGATCGATCCGACCGATATCACCGCAACCTGGGCGATCGGGGGCAGCGCTTACATTGCCAGACTCAAGCCCGGCATATCCACCGAGCGCGCGACCGCACAGTTGGCAGCGGTGGTCCCCGGCATGCGCAGGCTCAACCAGCGGTGGGACCCGGGCAACCAGTACGGGATCCCCGCGCGCGCTGAATCGCTTCAGGAGAGTCTGATCGGCACGGAACGCCCTGCGCTACTCCTGCTCATGGGGTGTGTCCTCGTCGTACTGCTCGTGGCGTGTGTGAACATCGCCAACCTGATGCTGGCTCGCGTCACGGCGCGCGAGCGCGAGTTCGCCGTTCGTGCGGCGCTCGGTGGCGGGCGTGGGCGTCTCATCCGCCAGTTGTTGACCGAAAGCACGGTGACGGCCCTGATCGGCGGCGCGTTAGGCGCCCTCATCGCGCTCGGCGGCGTTCGTTGGGGAGTGGCTGTGCTTCCGGACAGCATGGTCCGCACCTCTGATGTCCGCGTCAGCGGTACCGTGCTCGCCTTCACCGCGGGTGTCGCGATGCTCACCGGCATTGCGTTCGGGCTGCTCCCCGCACTGCGGGCCGCCTCGGTCGGTGGCTCGGCGGGGGCCGCACGGTTCGGGCGCGGTTCCATCGGCGGCAGAGTACAGCACCGTCTGTCCGGTATTCTCGTGGCGAGCGAAGTTGCGCTGGCCGTGTTGCTGGCGATCGTCGCCGGCCTGCTGACCCGTTCGTTCGACCAGTTGCGGAACCTCTCCCCGGGCTTCAGCGCCGAGCGTGTCGTCTCGGCGAGAATAAGCCCGCCGCCGGCGGTATACGGCGGAGCCAACACCGCACGTGCATCGGCGTTTTATGATCTGGTCATCGAACGCATGACCGCGATGCCCGGTGTCAGCACGGTGGGGATTGTCGATCGACTCCCGATCGCCGCGCCGGTGTTCGGATTCGGTGTCCGCATTCAGGGGCAGTTCGAGGATGGCACGCAACTGTTGCCACTCGCGAATCACATGCAGCTGATCACGCCCGGCTACCTGCGAGCCCTCGGGATCCCGATCCTGCGCGGGCGGCCCATCGAAGACGCCGATCACGCGGGCGCGCCACTCGTCGCACTCGTGTCGCAATCGTTCGCGCGCCGCTTCTGGCCTAACGACAACCCCGTCGGCCAGCGGATTGGCTATCCGTATCCCAGCCCCTGGATCACCGTCGTCGGCGTCGTTCCGGATGTGAAGCTGGACAGCCTTCGCGACACCTCGGCCGTCGCGGTGCTGCTGCCGTTCGCCCAGCGCTCGCGGATCGCGCCGCCCGAGGTGTCCATCGTGGTCCGATCGAATGCCGATCCAACCGCGGTCGCGCGGCATCTGCGGGACGTCGTCAACTCGATCGATCGCAGCGTGCCCGTGACGTCGGTGCGCACCATGACCGATG
>DASURJ010000299.1:0-4337 GCA_036280115.1 Gemmatimonadaceae bacterium | reverse complement strand
AGCCCGAGCGCTCCGATGGCGGTCGCGAGCGTCGGCACCCAAGGAGGCACGCGCCCACGCTCTCGCCGCGACGTGGACCAGAGGAGGGCCGCTCCCACCAGCAGCGTTGCGGCGAGCGTGAGCCTCACGCGACCGCGACGGTGCTAGGTCGCGTCGGATACAATCGACAGCTGCGTCGGGAGCCCGCCGCCCGGTGAGTCCGTGAGGAACAGGGAATGGACCGACCCGCTACCGACGACCACGCCACCTGTGTCGAGCAGGACATCGCCGGGGTTGCCGGCGCTGGTGATCCGCACGCGGTAGGCCCCGGGGAGGACGCTGATGTACTGCGAGACGGCGGCGAAATCGAGCGACGGAACGGCGGGCGTGGCAGACGCGAGCTCGACGTCCGGGGCGGTCACATAGACCGAAACGGGGCCGGGCACAGCCGCCACGTGAACGACCCGGAACCTGCCCTGGCCGGTGACCGGCGTTGGATCGTCGGCGATCAGCAGCGCACCGGACTGCGAGAGCCCGGGTGCCGGGACGAGGCTGAACGAGCCCTCCGCCGCGAAATCGCGCGTGAAGTCGAGAAGCGTCGTGCCGGTTCCTGTGGCCTGGACCTCGAGTCTATGGCTTCCGACTGACACCGGCGCGTACTCGGACGGGCTGCCGAACGCGACGTTTGACGCGGCGACCTGACCATCGACGAGAAAATTGATGGATGCCGCCGACGTTACGGCATTGAATACGCGGACCCGCGCACCGCCACTCGGCCCGCCAATGAGGTGGCCGCTCGCCTGGCCTTCGCAGCCGAGCAATCCCGCGGCCAACAAGGTTCCCGCTGCAAACGTGACGAGTCGGTTTCGCATGCAGAGCCTCCTGTCCTTGGTCGGAACGGGTCGCTCGAATCGTACCGAACCGGGCCACTGCCGTCCGTGCGGTGTCGCACCGTTATCGCCGTGTGACTCCGAGCCAGCTGTCATTCCGAGCGTCAGCGAGGAATCGCGGTCATCCCGGCAGAGGGGCCCCTCTACCCGCCGCCTTGCGATTCCTCGACTCCGCGCCTTCGGCGCTCCACTCGGAATGACCGTGCGATTCCTCATCTGCCCGCAAGCGGGCACCCGCGGCCCTCCGGGCCTCCGCTCGGAATGACAGGCTGAACTAGGACGCGTCCGGCTCGTCTGCCCGCCGGCTGCCTCGGCCCGTCAGCGACGGACGCTCCGTGTGAAGCACTGCCCTATTGTGTGTTGCCGGCCTGAACCGTGCAATGACCGTGCTCGCCCTCTCGAGAAGCGACTCCAGTTGCAGTGGGCTGAGGCCCCGCCAGTCATCCGGGTAGTGCCACAGCCGGCGGACTTCGGCCTCGCTTTCGAACCTCAGCCAGGCGGTCCCGGGCACGCCGTCGGGGTTGCGGTGCGTGCGCGCGTCATCGGCGCCGTCTTCCTTCACGGACCAACGTACTCCGGTGCTATCGGTGAACGACACGTGGTCCATATGCCCTCGTGCGGACGGGTGAGAGGTTCGCGCGTCCGCCTGCAAGTTGCCCGCCAACGAGGGCCGGTGTTGCGCGCCGCGTGGCTGGCAGCTAACACGAGAGACCTCTCATCGCGGCGAACGATCCATGACGTCCAACGGCGGCGATCCGATCGACCCATTCCCACTCGGCGACGGCACGGCCGACACCGAGGCGATCGTGCGCTGTCCCTACTGCGGCGAGACGAACGAGATCGCCGTCGACCCAGGCGGCGGCGCGTCGCAGCGTTACATCGAGGACTGTCAGGTCTGCTGCCGCCCCTGGCACGTCACGGTATCCTACGATGAGACGGGCGCAGCGCACGTAGACGTTTCGCCCGCCGACGATCCCTGACGAGCCCTCGTTTTCCGCCCTGCCTAACCATTCGCCCAGCGCCCGCCATAGTGCCTAACCAGCCCGCGCCCACTCGGCCAACGTCTGCCCCTGCGACCCCGGCCCCCTGGCCGGTGACGCTCGATGACATCGTCGCCGCCCGCGACCGTATTCGCCCGTTCGTTCCGGTCTCGCCGCTTCGCGCATATCCAGTGCTCGACGCCGAGATAGGGCACGGCATACGCGTGCTCGTGAAACACGAGAACTTCAACCCCACCAACTCGTTCAAAGTCCGAAACGCGTTCTCGCTCGTCACGGCACTCGGTGATGAGGAGCGCAGGCGCGGCGTGGTGGCGGCGACGCGCGGCAACCACGGGCTCGGCATCGCGTACGCGGGCAAGACGTTCGGCGTCCCCGTCACCATCTGCGTTCCGGTAGGCAACAACCCGGAGAAGAATGCGGCGGTCCGCGCGCTCGGGGCGCGCCTCATCGAGAACGGCCGGGACTACGACGAGTCGGTTCTGGTGGCGGACGCGATCGTGCGCGACGAAGGCGCGTGCCTCGCCCACTCGACGAACGACGCCCGGATCATCGCCGGCGCCGGCACCATGTCGCTCGAGATCGCGGAACAGGAGCCACAGCTCGATGCGCTGGTCATCGCGGTCGGCGGTGGCTCGCAGGCGGTGGGCGCCATGACCGTGATGCGCGCGCTCAAGCCTAACGTGCACGTGTACGCCGTCCAGGCCGCCGGCGCATCGGCGTCGCATGATGGCTGGCACGCGCGGGAACCGCGAACTGTGCCGGTCGCGAACACCTTCGCCGACGGCCTCGCGACACGAAGCACCTACGCGATGACGTTCCCCGCGCTGTGCGAGGGACTCACCGACTTCATCACGGTGACGGACGGGGAGATTGCCGAGGCGGTGCGCCTCCTGATGCGGACGACGCACTCGCTGGTCGAAGGGGCCGGCGCAGCAGGACTGGCCGGGCTCCTCGCGCTCAGAGAGCGACTCGCCGGTCAGCGTGTGGGCGTCGTCGCGAGCGGCGGCAACATCGATGAGGCCACGCTGCGACGGGTGATCGACCGCGAGATCTGATCAGGGGTCGATCGCAGTAGTCGGATCGGCACGGGCTCGGGACGCCACCGTCGAAACGAGCATGACTCCGGCCGATACCCACAACGGTGCTCCGGCGTCCTCTGAAGGCGACGGAACGTCGTCTCCTGCGGAGCACGCCGGACACACCCGGCATAGCGGCCGGTGAGCCCTAAGTGCCATCGTGGCAATCGATTCGGGAAAGCGCTGCGCACGGCACCTGCCGTGCCCTGGCCTCACCCGACGTAGACAGCGATGTGAACATGATTCGACGACTCACGGTCGCCGCCATCGGCGGCACCACGACGGTCGCGCTCACCGCGTTCGCCGCCAATGCGCAGTCGCGCTACGAGCTCTCACCGTTCGCGGCGCGAAACGCGTCGCTCGCGGGCACTCCGACGCTCATGGGTGCCTCGCTCACGACGTATTCCGGGAGGCTCGGCGGAATCCTCGGCATGCGGGTCGGCGGCGCGTATGATGTGAGAGCACTGGCCGGCAGCACGACGTCGTCCGATACGGAGCGGGGATGGACCGCGGACGTGGACGGGGTAATCTCGCCATCGCGCTTTCCCGTCATCGGCCCGTTGCTCGGCGGCTTCATCCCGACGTTGTTCAGCGGCATTGGCGTCGAGGGGATTCGCCGCAACGCCGGCGAGAGCGCTCAGACCATCGTCACGAGCTACGGGATGGGCGTGAGCCGCTCGATCGGTGGCATCTCGATCGACACCGAAGCGCGACGTCGGACCCCGGTGAGCTGGAGCGGGTCGGCGACCGATGCGACCTCGGTTGCGCGGCGCGGATGGGAGTATCGCGTGGGCATCTCGATCGGGTTCGGTGGTCGCTCGAATCCCGGCGCTGGGCTGCCAGGCATCCCGCTTCCCTCGGGCTCGCGCAGCACGCGGCGATCCGAGCCCGCGCCGAGCGCATCGGCACGGGCAGTGCTGGCGACTGGCGACACGTATGTCGGAACGCGATACACCTACGGGGGAGAATCACCGCAGGCGGGCTTCGACTGCTCGGGCTTCGTGCAGTACGTGTTTCGCCGTCATGGCCTTACGCTGCCGCGCACATCGCGCCAGCAGTCGACGGCCGGACGTTCGATCTCGAGCAAGCTCGCTCACGTTCGTGCCGGGGACCTGCTGTTCTTCTCGCAACGCGGTGACGTGGTGGACCACGTCGCGATCTACGCGGGAGACAACCGCATTCTCCACTCGAGCTCGAGCGGCGATGGTGTGCGGTACGACGATCTCGGCTCGGCGCGTGGTCGGTGGTTCGTCGATCGGCTGGTGGCAGCGCGCCGGGTGCTCGGTGAAGACACACGGTTCATCGATCCTGGTGTGACCGCGCGCCTGGACGTGAAACTCGACCCGCCGGATCTGGCGCCAAAACCATAGGGAACCGGGAACCGAGAACCG
>DASURJ010000298.1:0-7244 GCA_036280115.1 Gemmatimonadaceae bacterium | reverse complement strand
GAATGCTCAGCAGCCTCTTCTGAATCGTGAACAGCTCGTCCCCGGCGGGCGTCTCCAGGATGAGCGTCTTGCGGATGCGAAGCGCCTTGCCGTCCACCTTGAACGCGGGCTGACCGCCGTCGGTTTCGATCCAGTAGTCGTCGCCGATCGCGAACATTCCCTCTCGCATCTGGTACTTCATTCCGTCCTTCCAGCTTCCAACGTCCCTGGCTCACGGGCGTCGATCGCGTCCGCAATCACCTGCACGAAGTCTTCTGTTGCGTCGAAGGGAGCTGCGTGGCCGGCCCCCTCGATCCGCCGCGTCCTCGCGGTGGGGATCGCAGCGGCAAGCGATTTCACCAAGCGGGACATGCTGTCGGGACTGCGTGCGCCGTAGGTGCATACGACCGGGATCTCGACGGTCGCGAGATCTTTCGCGGTGGGATAGACGCCGATCGAGTTGCGGAAGTCGACCAAGGCTGCCCTCGCGTTTTCCCTGCCTGTCCGCCGCCACTCCTCAGGGAAGGAGTCCCAGGCGCTTCCCCCATCACGATAGGCGTACGCAGCGCGCAGCAGCGTCTCGGCAGCGTCCGTTTGTCGGCCGAGGAGAATGAGCGATCCGATCTTGGCCAGCGCCTTGACCTGCGAACCCGCGGGAAGCCGGCGGGTAAACCGCCACGGGAATTCGTGCGCGACGACCACCCGCACCAGGTCGGGACGGCGGACGGCCAGGTCGACAGCGATGGCCGCCCCGGCGCTGGTACCAACAACGGCAGCGGGCGGAGCTTCTAGGCACTCGAGCAGCGCCGCGGCGTCGGCCGTGTGAATGGACGTCGAGCGTGCGGGCTCGCCGCCGGACCGGGCGTACCCGCGGCGGTCGTAGGTGATCACCCAACCTATTCGGCCGAGGGCGTCGGTCGCCGAGCCCCAGGTCGAGGCCGACGCGCCAGAGGGAGGAATGAGAAGGATGGGTACGCCCTCGCCCGCCTCTTCGTAATAGAGCTCGCACCCATCGAACTTCACGGAACCCATGCTCGAACCTCCTAGCTCGATGGAGCCGGGGAAGAAACGGAGCCCGTCTCGAGCGTGAACGGTGGATAGCGATCGGTGAGCGAGGCGAGGTACGCGAACAGGTACGCCTCCCAGCGGACGAGGCTGCACAGAAATCGCCAGGCGCTCTCGGGATACCTGTCGTTGACCAGAACCAAGACGATCGCCAGGAGCCACACGAACGCACCGACGAGGACGAGAATCGCGAGCACGATCAGACTCGGGATCGAGTAGAAGATCCGGAGGAGCGTTGACCCCACCGTCGGCGAGCCCGAGCGTTCGACCTCGAATCGCACTGGTTGCTCATCCCGAGTCGGCAAGCGGTCGGTCAGCATCGCCAGATAGGCGATCACTCCCAGGATCCACGTGAAGACGCGGGTCAGCAACGGCCCGTCCTCGTCCGGGTAGCGCTGCCCGCCCTCTTGCACGACGAGAATCGCCGCCACGACCGGAACGCCCAGCCACAGCAGCCCGAACGGATGCCCGATCCAGCCGATCACGATGAGCAGGGCTACACGAAGGAAGACGTGAGCGCGCTGAAACACCGGCGGGCGCTTGATGTCGAAGCCACCGGATACGACATCTCGAACCACCTCGCTCTCGGTCGGCCGAGTCGCTTTCCACTTCATCAGGCGCTGGGTCACGCGATCGCGACCTCCGGGATGAGTCCGAGCTGCGCCATGGAGGCCAAGTTGTCGTAGTACAGGGCGTTGAGGACGATCTTCCCGTCGCGCACTTGCACCACCTCCATGCCCCTGATCTCCACGCGCTTGCCGGTCGGAGGCAGCTCTGAGCCGTCCGGCAGCCGGAAGGGACCGGTGTGCGTCCCCACGAAGGTCCATTCGTCTGCGAACGTGTCGCCCTGCTCGACGAAGCTCCGCACGGTGTGGTTGAGCTCCGCGAACCCGTCCAGTTCCTGGGCGAGACGGTCGCGAACCGCGGTCCAGCCCTCGTAGGTTCCGTCGGGCATGATCTGGACGGCATCCTCGGCGTACAGCCCCATGACCCCGTCGAGATCACCCGCGTTGTACCGCTCGACGTACCGGTCCAGCAGTTCCCTGTTTGCACTCATCGTCTTCTCCTCTCTGCTTTCACACCTGCTGGGGCACGCGCCCAGCGAGGACGCGCCGGATGACCTTGTGCCCGAAATCGGCGGTGGGGCCGAACATCAACGGGCACCCTCCGTCGATGACCGTGATCCCGTGCTCGCGGCCGTAGACGGTCGCAGCTTCTGAGACGCTGCTCGCGCCCGCGCCCCAATGCATCCAGACGTGCTTGATGCCGAGCTCGGCGCACTCCTGCATGGCGGCCTCGGCACGCTCCGGCCTGGTCCCGATCACCACGGCGTCGACGCCACCAGGGATCGAACGCAGGTCCTTGTAGGAGCGATCGCCCTCGACTTCCTTCGCGTTGGGATTGACGGCGAAGACGTCGTATCCGCGCTCGCGCAGACGCTTGTAGACGGTGTTGCTGCCGTGGCTCTTGGGCTCTCGTGAGACCCCGGTCACCGCCACCCGCTTGTGCGCCAGGAACTCGGACGCCGCCTCAGCGATGCTCTGCATGGCTCCTCCCTCCTTCTCTATGTCGTACTGACTTGGTCGGCGCGGCGGTGGCGGATCCCGGAGGCGATCAGGAGCGCCCCGCCGGCCATGAAGATGGCGCCTCCGACCAGAAGGCCGAGGCCGAGCCAGGGCAGGGCCGGCACCTTGGCCCCCAGGTCAGCACCCATGGCAATTCCCGGGCGCCCGTCGGCGTTCATCACCACGACGGTCCACGAGCCGCCCGTCGGGTCCCATGTGAGCGTCTGCGGCCCAGACCCGGTTGCTGATGTGACCCAGAAGTCCTGCGTGCCAGGAGCGGACGCGGCCGGGCCACCGGCGACGTTCTCCGTCTGATCGCCCCAGAACTCGGTAATGACGGTGTGGTCGACGCCGGCGAGATAGCGATCGACGTCCGTGGAGGGGCCGATCCCGACGAACAGCGGCCCAGGGGTGCTCGTCGGCGTGACTCGGATCCGAACGTCGCCGAGCAGTGATGGTGAGTACAGCCAGCCGACCCCCGCTGATCCGAGTTCGGTCGACACGGTCGCCAATGCCGATCCCGAGGTGGAGAACTGATGGACATCGGTCGTGGCGTAGCCCCCGTCACGCTGCGTGCGGTCGGCCCACAGGGCGGTTCCGCCACTGCCCAGCAGGACCAGGGAGAGGAGGACGAGCAGCGCCCCGACCACGAGCGTCGTGATGCGGCCCGCCGTCCACCCCGACGGACGGGCGGCAGCCTTCGGCTGCGGCGCAGCGGCTACCCGGCCGTCTGGAGTCTCTTCGCGCGGTCGACCCGATTCATCGACGCGAGTCTTGTGACCCTCGCGCGCCGTTGTCTGAGGAACTTGACTCTGAGTCACCTGTACCACCCCTTCCAGACTCGTTCGGGACGTCGGTAGCCGCGCCGCGTCAGGCCGGCACCTCCTCAACAGCCTCCACATCGGCGTCCAGACCCTGGAAGAAGGAGAACTGCTTGTACTTGACGGCTCCCCCCATCTTCTGGAACGCCGCGGCCAGCGCCGGCGACGGCTCGCCGTACAACGTCATGTCGTGGTCGTATGCGAAGTCGCGGAAGAGCTTGGCTCTCGCTTCCCCGACGTGCTGGGAGTGCTCGACGATGGAATCGGCGTCCACGTAGCCCTCTCGCACCTCGCATTCGGTTCCGTCCTCGCTCAGGAACCAGTCGTAGCGAAGGGTCTTCGTGTCCAGCTCCCTCGCCAGCCTCATGATCTCGGCGGCCTGCTGCTTGAACCCCTCGAGCTGACCGTCTCGGACTTTCAGTCGTGCAGTTACCTCAAACATGGTCGCCTCCTTCCGAGTCGCGCACGGTGCGCGCAGCGTCTTGTCGTGACCTTCTTCTTTCCGATGGTGTGGGCCAGCTTGCCGCGGTCGGGCCTCCGCGACATCGGGGCGTCACCCTGATCCTGCACCCTGATTTCTCGAACAGCCGACCGTCTTCTACGTGACCGCGGACGAGCGCGACGTTGCGCGCGCCCCGTCGTCGGCGTGCTCCAGAACGCGCGCGAGCTCGACGCGCGTCGAGACGTCGATCTTGCGGAAGATGTTGCGCAGGTGGGTCTCGACCGTCTTCTTGCTGAGGAACAGCTCGGCGGCGATCTCGGGGTTCGTCTTGCGCTCGACGACGAGCCGCGCTACCTGGAGCTCGCGCTCCGTCAGAGAGTCGATGCTCTTCCCATCGCTCTTTCCTGCGCGCGTGCGCCGATGGGGCCGGTGGCCCAGCTTGCCCAGCTCTCGCTCGGCGTTGTCCCGGTAGCGCAGCGCGCCGCATGCGTCGAAGGCCGCGGCTGCGCGCTCGAGCTCCGTCACGGCCCGACCCCTCTGGCCGGCTTGGGCTAGCGCTCGGCCCGCGAGCGTGCGCGAAAGAGCGTCCTCGATGGGGGCGCCGACGTTCTTGGCCGTATCAGCCGCGGCCAGTGCGCGCTCGATCGCGTGGGCGGTGTCTCCTGCGCGCAGAACGACAGCGGCGACCGCACGGTCGGCCCAGGCTGTGGGGAGCGGAAGCCGTCCCTTTGCTGCCCGGGTTTCGGCAAGAGCGGCTGTGCGTTCGGCCTCGCTGGGGCGATCGAGTGCGAGCCAACAGCGCGTGAGGAGCTCGAGGCAGTAGACCCTCCAGCTGCCGGGGATGAGGGTCAATTCCTCGCCACCGGCGCGGCCGAGGAGCAGCTCGACGGCTTCGGTCACGTGTCCGGTCTCGAGCAGGACGGTGGCGAGCCTCACGGCAGCCCAGGCCGTCACGAAGCCTTCGTCGAGGTCGCTCGTGATCTCGACGCCTTCCTCGCCGGTGGCGAGCGCGGTGTCGAGATCGCCGACGGCGAGTGCAACGGCGGAACGGTTGAAGAGGTTGCCGGCGAGGGCGGGTGAGGCCCCGAGCAGGCGTCCGGCCTCGATCGCGCCGTCGAGCAGCTCCGCTGCCTCGGCCAGCTTGCCGCGCACGTACCAGACTCTGGGCAGGATCTGGTACAAGCCAAAGAAGGAATCCCCCCTCCCCGTTACGCGAGCGAGTGTGACGGCGCGGCTCGCGTGCGCGTCCGCCTCGGCGTAGAGGTCGAGATAGAGCTCAGCCGCAGCGAGCCAGGCCGCCGCGTCAGGGCGGGCCAAGAGTTCGTCGTCGGACAGCCCGTCGATCAGGGCCGCGGCTTGGGCACGGCCGGAACGAGCTGTTTCGATCGGTCCGGTCATCGCGTCCGCGAGCGCGGGCATGGCGACCGCCGCCGCCATCAGGCCCGCATCTCCGACGGCCTTCGCGGCGCCTACCGCGCGCGCAGCCCACTCGTGCATGGACTCGTATCTCGAGCGGTAGAACTCGTTCACCGTCAGCTCGATCATTAGCCCGACAGCCTCGGCGGAGGCCGGCTCCGGAAGGCGGCGAAGAGCCGCCACGAGACGGGCGTGCGCCTGCTCGTACCGTCCGAGAAAGCGCTCCACCCCGGCGCAGGCTGTGGCGACTGTCGTAGAGAGCGCGCTCGACTCCTCCGGGACGATCGCGACCGCTTCCAGCAGCGCCTCATGGCTGTCGACGAAGTGGCCGGCGGCCGCCAGCGCCCCGGCCTGCGCGAGCAGAAGCGCGGCGCGGTCCTGCGCCGGCGCCGTCTGTGGAAGCAATCGCAGCGCTCCACCGAACCAGCGCGCAGCGCTCTCGGGCGCGAGCCGGGCTGCTCTTTCGCCGGCATCACGCAGGACGGCGACGGCGTCAACGTCCCCCTCGCGCGCCGACCGTTCGACGTGGTGGGCGCGCCCCGCCGCCGTCACTCCCCGCGCGGCGAGCGCCTCCGCGCACCGCTCGTGCGCGCCAAGCCGCCAGCCGCCCGCGGAGGCCTCGTACACGGCGCGCCGAACGAGCGGGTGTCGGAAGCGGAAGCGTCGCGGAACCTGCGTGGTGCGAATCAGATCGAGCTCCAACAGTTCGTCGAGGGCCTCCATTGCCGCAGCCTCGGATGTGGCGGCCGCAGCGGCCGCCAGTTCGGGCTCGAATGGATCGCCCGCGACCGCTGCTCCTTCGAGCACGAGGCGTCCGCCGTCCGACAACAACGCGAGTTCTTCGCTGAGCGAGGCGGCAACCGCCGCTGGCACCTCGAGGCCTGTCAGTGAGCTCTCGGCGGCGGGAGTGTTCCCACCTGCGCGCTCGAGCGAGCGGGCGAGCTGTTCGAGGTAGAAGGGGTTGCCACCGCACTCCCGGTAGATGGCGGCAGCGCCGGCGGCGCCGACCTTTTCGCCGAGAAGCTCTTGAGCCTCATCCATCGCGAGCGAGCCCAGCTCGACGCGGTGTAGCGCCGCTGCACGATGCGCCTGTTCGAGCGCTGCCGCAAGACGCTCCGGCGTCTGGCGGGGGCGCAGCGCCACTGCGGTCAGCACGGCCGCAGCCGGCGGCCGGCGCAACAGCGCTCCGAGCAGCTCGACCGACGCCGGGTCGGCCCAGTGGAAGTCGTCGAGTGCGAGTACGAGCGGCCTTGACTGCGCGAGACGCTCGAGCAGCGCGCGCACCGCCCGGTGGCTGCGGTAGCGCTCGTGCTGGAGCGCCACCGCTCGACCGTCTGCGAGCGCAGACAGCGAGGGGAAGACGTGGGCGAGCTCTGCTCGCACGTCCTCGTCGAGCGTGGAGAACTGATTGCGGTCGAGGCTCTCGACGAACTCATCCAACGCATGCACGAAGACCGAGAACGGCAGCTCGTGCTCGAGCTCCGACGCCGATCCCGAAAGAGCGAGGTGTCCGCGCAGCTCGGCACGAGAGACGAGCTCGCCGAGCAGGCGCGTCTTGCCGATCCCCGGCTCGCCCACCAGCTCCATCGCAGCTGGCGGGCTTCGCTCGAGCTCGTCAAGCAGCTGGTCTAGTGACTCGAGTTCGTCGGCACGCCCGACGAGGGGGCTCTGCTCGCGTCCTGCTCGCGCCGCGACCCCGTGCGTCATCGCACCTCCTTTGATCGGTACGCAATGTCTCCGCCACCGTGGCGGCGTCGTCATCCGGGAAAGCGCGGGTGACCGTCAGGGTTTTCTACGGAGTCGGGGCGTCGGCTGGCCGACCCGCGAGCCCGACTGCGAACGCGCCTCGCGTCAGTCCGAACCGGGTCGCCGGGTCGAGAATTCAGGGTGCGCGTTCAGGGTGTCGCCCCGATGTCGGCGCGGCCCCTCGGCGGCAAGCTTGATCCATGGCCCGTT
>DASURJ010000297.1:0-3202 GCA_036280115.1 Gemmatimonadaceae bacterium | reverse complement strand
CGATGCACCCGCCGATCGCGCAGTGACGGTCGCGAGAGTGCAGGCGCACGACGGCGTCGTGAGCGCCGCGCTTCGCACCGGCCGCACGCCACTGCCGGTGCGCTTCGGGCAGCGGTTCGCCGATTCCGCGGCTCTCGTCGGCACGATCGAGGGAATGGTAGCGCCGATCCAGGAAGCGCTGGGGCGTGTCGCCGGGCTCGTCGAGATGTCCGTCGTGATCGCGCCCGAGCACGCACGGCTGCAGCCAGTGCGCTCGCCGGAGCACGTGAACGCGAGCGAGCCGGGCGCCGGACATCGCTATCTCACCGCCTTGCGCCGCCGGGCGGCCGAGGCCGGGCAGGTGGACGCCGAGCTCCAGGCGGCCGCCGACCGATTGCGCGTCGCAGTCGTCGGCATCTCGATCAGTGAAGGGAGAGATGCGCCGCGCCACGATCCGCCGTCGCTCGCTGTCGCGCACTTGATCTCGCGCGAGGCGATCGAGACGTTTCGATCGGCCGCCGGACCGCTCGACCGGTCCGAGGGATGGCGGTATCTCATCACCGGTCCCCAGGCACCCTACTCGTTTTCTTCGGTGGTCGTCCCGGACGCGCCGGAGGCACGCTTCTGGCGGGCTGATCCTGAATGAATTCAGAAGAGCGTATGATGGCCGCCGAGCCGGACAGACCGGATTCGCCGCCGGCCGTTGCGCTGGAGGCGCTCGCGCGGTCGCTCCCCGAGCACATCAACGCCGATCCGGAGCGCGTAGAGCAAGGGCTTGCGCGACTCGTGCTGACGGTAGTAGAACTGCTGCGGCAAGTTCTGGAACATCAGGCGATTCGTCGAATGGACGGCGGCACGCTCACCGATGCGGAAGTGGAGCGGCTGGGGCTTGCGCTCCTGAAGCTCGACAGGCGCATGGACGAGCTGAAAGACGTGTTCGGCTTGACCGACGAAGACCTGAACATCGACCTCGGCCCTCTGGGCCGCCTTCGGTAACACCGTGGCCCGGTCCGCGAGGGACCTTCCGATTGCCTGAGCTCGTGAATCCGACGCGCACGCACGGTCTGGTCGACATCCTGGACCGCGTGCTCGACAAGGGGCTCGTCATTGCCGGCGACATCAAGATCAACCTGGCGAACGTCGAGCTGCTGACCATCCAGGTCCGCCTGCTCATCTGCTCGATCGACAAGGCGGAGCAGATCGGGCTCGACTGGTGGCGGACCGACCCGCGCCTGTCGAAGGCGGCGAGCGATGCCCTGTCCGGCGGCATGGAGCAGCGCCTCGCGCGCATCGAGCAGCAGCTCGAGCGACTGGCGCAGGGACGTTGATGTGCTCGATGACCACTTCGGTGCCGCGCCGCAGCCCGCCGCGCGCCCCTCTCACCTCCTGAGGAGACGTCATGGCCGTCGAACGTACGCCGAGCGGTAGTTCCCTCATCGACGTGCTGGATCGCGTTCTCGACAAGGGAATCGTGATCGATGCGTGGGTTCGCGTATCGCTCGTCGGGATCGACCTCGTGACGGTGGAGGCCCGCGTCGTCGTCGCATCGATCGACACGTACCTCAAGTACTCGGAAGCGGTCGGCATCACGGCGCCGGTGTCGCGTCCGCGCGAGCTCGGGGAGGGTGGCATGACGGAGCTGGAACGTGTGCAGCGTGAGAATGCGGAGCTGAGACGGAGGCTTGAGCAGCAGAACTCGTGAGCGCGAGCTCACCGGTGTCGTTGATCCGCTCGGAGACCGGCAGCTTGCCGGCTTCCTGTCCGCGCTCGCCGAGGCGCCCGACATCGCGTCCGCCGCGTCGTTCCTTCTGGCGCAGGCCGTGGAGCTCGCGGGGGCAGCTCGGGGGCTCGTGCTGCGGATCGACGCGGTGCAGGACGCGCTGGCCGTGGCCGCGAGTCACGGCATCTCGGAGGACGTTCCCGCCTTCGGACCGTCGCTGACGGAGCTCTCGAATCCGCTCGTCCTCTCCGTGCTGGCGATGAGCTCCGCGGCCGGCGAGGGATCACTGGATCTCCCGGCGTTCGAGCACGGACCGTGGGTCGCGGTGCCGCTGTCGCAACCGCGCTCGCGCAGCGCACCCGCATTCATCCCCCTGCAACAGGCCACCGAGCTCGCGCTCGCGTGCGGCGTACGGCTCCTCGCCCCCCTCGAGCGGCGGCTCGGCACGGCTCCCGCCGGAATCATGGTGATCGCCGGCGACGTCGCGCCCGACACGCTCGACGCGATCGCGCTCATGGCCTCCCTCGCCAGTCCCATCGTCGCGCGCATCGCCGCCCTGGGCGAGGCGCTGGAGCAGAACGAGCGTCTCGTCAGGCAGAAGGATCGCCTGAAGCTGATGGTGGACTCGCTCCCCGACCCGGTCGTCATCACGAATGCGTCGAACGACATCATCGCCCAGAACGAGCGCGCGGAGCGGCTGCTCAACGCGCGCGAGGGCGATTCGGCCGGGCGACGCCGCGCGATCGAGCTGAACAACCTGCTCTTCACGTCGTTCCTCGCCCGTGCCGTCATGTCGTCGGGGACGCCGACGGCCGCGCCCAGTGGCCCCCGTGAGCTGAACCTCGTGGATCCGGACGAAGGCACCGACCTGCTCTTCGAGGTGCTCGCGCATCCCCTGGGCGAACGCGTCGGTCCGGAGGACGCGGTGCTCTCGGTGCTGCGCGACGTCACCGATCTCCGGCGCGCCTCGTTCGAGCTCGAGCGGCAGGTGCAGCGCGTCCGGCTCGCCGAGCAGAAGGCCTCGGGGGAGCGCGACCGGCTCAACCTCATCCTCGAGAACGTCGCCGATCCGATCCTCGTGACGGACCAGCGCTCCAACATCATCCTGATGAACGATCAGGCGGAGCGGCTGTTCCAGGCGGCGGGCGGGGCGCAGGACCGGCGCGAGATCCAGGCCGTCCAGGGAAACGACACGAAGTTCACGTCGTTCATCTCCGAGTTCGCGCTGCTCGACGCCAACGCACGGCGAGAGCGCATGACGCTCGTCCACCCGCGCACCGGCCACGAGCTGCCGGTGGAGGTGGTGTCGGGCAAGATCCGGAACGAGCGCGGTGAACCGATCGCCATCGTGTCGGTGCTGCACGACCTCACGAAGGAAGTGGAGATCGAGCGGCTCTACGAGACCCTCAAGCGCCTCAACAGCGAGCTGGAAGAGCGAATCCGCGAAGCGACGGCCGATCTCGCCGAGCAGAACGCGCGGCTCCAGTGGCAGTCGCAGGAGGT
>DASURJ010000296.1:0-9555 GCA_036280115.1 Gemmatimonadaceae bacterium | reverse complement strand
AGCACGACGAGCGCCGGTTTGCCATCGAGCTTGGTCACGACTGTCTTCGCCATCTCCTTGCCGGAGACGTGAGCGGCGGCCGCGACTTCCTGCGCGGTGTACGCGCGCGAATGCTGGATGGTGACGTACTTGATGCCCTCTCGATCGAGGAGTTCCGTGAGGTTCGCGGTTGGCATCGTTCCTCCTTCGGCGTTGGTCGCCATGAGACGAAGCGGCAGCGTCGCGCGGGTAAGTGCCGTACTTGCCTGCAAGATGCGAAGCGGATCGGGAATCAGCTATGAGCTACGGACGGGCCGGCCTCGCGGGGGGCGCGTCGGCTCCGCCGATGGCGCGAGGATGAGGGAAACGGGTTTCGGGGACGGCAGCGTCCCGGGCGGCCGTTCACCTCTCATTTTCAGGCCGCTCGAGAGACCCGACCCCGCTGCCGCCCGAGTCATCTTCGTCATCCTGTTCATCCTGTTCATCTTGTCCATCCCCCTCCTGCCGTTCTGGTTTTCCGCCTTTTCCGTCCGACCACTCGCGCGCGGACACGCATCGCGACCGGTCTCGTAACGGCAGGAATACAGGATGGACGGGATGGGCAGGATAACGAAGATGTCCTCGGCGGCGGCACCGCCGGTCTCGCTAGCGGCCGGAGAGGAGAAGAGGGGAACCGCGATCCAGATCGGGGCCGCCTGCTAGCTCAGGCTGCGGTCAGGGGCTCGTCGCCCGCCGTTGGCGCTCGCCGGGCGCCTGATCCGCACTCGTCGCCGAGTCACCGGCGATGGCGAACAGCGACAGCGGGTCCACGGTAACGTTGCCGTAGCGCACGATGAGGTGCAGGTGCGGCCCGGTGACGCGCCCGGTCGCACCGACCGCCCCGATCACCTGGCCGCGGTCCACCGTGTCACCGACCGCCACGCGCTGGCGCGAGAGATGGAGATACGCGCTGGTCAGCCCACCGCCGTGATCGACGTAGACGACGTTGCCACCGTAGTAGAACGCGTCCACGATCCTGACGACCCCGCGATTCGCAGCGCGCACGGGCGCCCCGACGGCACCAGCGAAGTCGGTCCCCATGTGACGCGACGTGATCGTCCCGTTGAACTCGCGTCCCCGACCGAAGCCGCTCGTCACGCGCGACGTGCGCGGGCGGACGAACGGCTCGGTCCAGAAGCGTGGCGTGTCGTGCGACCCCGCGGCCACGGCGGCCGCCCGCTCGGCCTCGCGGCGCGTACGCGCCGCGAGCGCCGAATCCGGGCGGCGCCCGAAGCTCGGCGCGACGCGCAACCGCTCGACCGGGTACTCACCTCGCGCGGGCATGACCGATGCCACGAGCGTATCCGTCCGGCCGGCGCCCGAGCACCAGATCTCGACGCCTAACGAGTCCGCCGCGTCGATCGGCGCGGCAGCGAGCGCCTCGGCGACAGTGCCCACGGAATCGGCGGTAAAGTGGAGTCGTTCCCCGGCCGCCCGACCGGCGAGTTGCGCTCCGGGCGGCACCCCCGACACGCGGACGAGGAACAGCGCGCCCTCTCGCGGAGTCGCCGGGTCCCACGAGACGCGCGCCGAGTCGCCGCAGGCGCTGGCGACGGGCCGTCCATCCTGCGATCCGGCTCGAGCGTCGCCGCCGCACGAGGCGGCGGTCACAAGGGGCACGATGGCTATCCAGCGAGCGATCATGAGCGCAATCTAGTTGAATGACACGGACCAAGCCCTGGCTCCCAAACTACGACGCGAACGTGCCGGCCACGCTCGCGCCGTATCCGGAGCGCACGCTCCTCGATTACCTCTCCGAGACCGCGAGTGCGCACGCGGAACGCCCGGCCCTCATCTTCAAGGGCAACCGCGTGAGCTACGCGCAGCTCGAGCACGAGAGCGATGCGCTCGCCGCGGCGCTCGTGGCAGACGGTGTCGCTCGAGGCGACCGGGTCGCGCTCTGCCTTCCGAATTGCCCGCAGTTCATCATCGCGGAGCTCGCGGCCTGGAAGGCCGGCGCGATCGCGTGCCCGGTGAACCCGACGTACAGCGACCGCGAGCTCGAGGAAGCGCTATCGGCGAGCGGCGCCGCCACGATCGTCGTGCTCAACCGCTACTACGACAAGCTGAAGGGGATCCAGGCGCGCACCTCGCTGCGGCGGCTCATCGCCACCGGGATCAAGGAGTACCTGCCGTTCAAGCTCCGCGTCGGGTACTCGCTTCTCAAGGAACGGGAGGAAGGAGAGCACATCACCCTTCGCGATGACGATCGACGGTTCGCGGACCTCATCGCGAGGCACCGCAACGACAAGCGTCCGGACCGCCCGGTCGGCCCCCGCGATCCCTCGGTGATACTCATGAGCGGCGGCACCACCGGGACGCCAAAGGGCGTGGTCGGCACGCATCACGGGATGGTCGTCGCGGGGATCCAGCTCCGCGCCTGGCTCGAGAGCGCCATGCACGAGTGGACGGACACGATCATGCTCCCATTGCCGCTGTTCCACACGTATGCCAACACTGGCGTTCAGAGCCTCGCGTTGATCAACCACAACCCGATCTGCCTCATCGCGAACCCGCGCGACTTCGGCGATCTGCTCAAGGAAATCGATAGTGAGAAGCCCGCATTCATCTGCTGCGTCCCGACACTGCTCAACGCGAGCATGACTCACAAGCTCGCCCGCGACGGGAAGGTGAGCTTTCGCTCCATCAAGCTGTGCTTCTGCGGCGCGGCGCCACTCATGGCGGAGACTCAGCGTCGATTCGAGGAGCTCACGGGCGGAGTGATCGTCGAGGGCTACTCGCTCACCGAAGCACAGATGGCGGTCGTCGCGAACCCGGTTCGCGGCGAGAAGAAAATCGGGTCGGTGGGAATGCCGCTGCCGGACGTGGACGTGCGGATTCTCGATGCCGACGACGGACACACCCCGGTTTCCCAGGGTAAGGTTGGCGAGATCGTCATCGCCGCGCCGCAGCTCATGCTGGGCTACTGGCAGCGACCGGACGAGACGGCGGAGATGCTTCGCACGGACGACCATGGTGAGCGCGCGCTGTACACCGGCGATCTCGGCTACCTGGATGAGGACGGATACCTCTTCATCGTCGACCGGAAGAAGGACCTCATCAAGACCAGCGGGTATCAAGTCTGGCCGCGCGAGATCGAGGAGGTGATCTCGACGCATCCCAGCGTGGCGGAGGTCGGCGTTGTCGGACTACCCGATACGATGAAGGGGGAAACGGTGAAGGCGTTCGTCATTCTCCGTCCCGGCACGACCGCGACGGAGCCCGAGCTCAAGACGTTCTGTCGCGAGCGACTCGCGCCCTACAAGGTGCCGTCGCAGTTCGAGTTCGTGACCGAGCTTCCGAAGACACAGGTCGGGAAGGTCTTGCGTCGCGCGCTGAAGCAGCGGGAATTACGGTAGTCGATTCCTTCGAGATCATGACTCATACACAGTACGCCACTCGGTCGCTCGCACTCGCCGCGATCGTCGCGCTTCTGGCGGCTCCGGCCGTCGTCTCCGCCCAGACCTCGGCACCGCCTCCAGTTCTCGGGCGATGGGATTTCGTCGTGACGGGCCCTGACGGGCCATACCCGTCATGGCTCGAGCTTACGCCATCGGGACGCGGGGTGATTGTCGGACGGTTCGTGGGACGTGTCGGCAGCTCGCGCCCCGTCGCGCGCGCCGAGTGGGCGGACGGGACGCTTCGGTTTGCGATTCCGCCGCAGTGGGAGGAAGGCAGCGCCGATCTGCGACTGGAGGCGAAGCTCGATGGCGAGCGTCTCACGGGAGCGCTCACGAATCCGGACGGCTCGCGTCACACCTTCACGGCCACACGTGCGCCGAGCATGCGGCGGTCGTCTCCGCCGCAGTGGGGAGAATCGATCGAGCTGTTCAACGGGAAGGACCTGACGGGGTGGACGGCGCAGGGCGGCGGACAGAACAACTGGCGCGCCGTGAATGGCGTCCTCACGAATACGGCGAGCGGCGCGAACCTCATGACGACGCGCACGTTCGGCGACTTCAAGTTGCAGCTCGAGTTCCGGTACCCGAAGGACGGCAACAGCGGCGTGTACCTGCGCGGCCGGCACGAGGTGCAGGTCGAGGACAGTCAGGAGCGCGAATGGCCTCTCTCGGTGCACCTGGGCGGCGTGTACGGGTTCCTGCGGCCTAACGAGAACGCCGGTAGAGGCCCGGGTGAGTGGAACACGTACGAGATCACGCTCGTTGGGCGGCGCGTGACCGTCGTGCTGAACGGCAAGACCGTCATCGGCGACCAGGTGATCCCGGGGATTACCGGTGGCGCGATCGACGCAAACGAGGGCGCCCCGGGGCCGATCCTGCTCCAGGGCGACCACACGGCGGTGGAGTTCCGGAACGTCCGGCTGACGCCCGCGCGGTAGTCGGGCAAATCGGGGTCAGGTTCACAAATCATCGTTCTGTTGCCGTCGGCAACAGAACGATGATTTGTGAACCTGACCCCGATTTAAAGGTTCCGCCGGTTCAGCTCGGCCACCGCGAAGTCCGCGGCGCGAGCCGTGAGCGCCATGTAGGTCAGTGACGGGTTCTGGCAGGCCGTGGACGGCATGCACGACCCGTCGGTCACGAAGACGTTAGGCGCGTCCCACACCTGGTTCCACTTGTTGAGCACCGAGTTCCGCGGGCTCGTCCCCATGCGCGCCGTGCCCATCTCGTGGATCCCCATCCCGGGGAAATATTCGTTGTCGAAGGTCGTCACGTCCTTCACGCCGGCCGCTGAAAGCATCTCGGCCATGTCGTTCGCCATGTCGCGGCGCATGAGCCGCTCGTTCTCACCCGTCGCGCAGTCGATCGAGAGGACCGGGAAGCCCCACTTGTCCTGTCGCGTTTCGTCGAGCGTCACCCTGTTGGCGTGATTCGGCAGCATCTCGCCGAACGCCGTCCCACCGATTCCCCACTGTCCCGGCAGCGACATCGCGTCCTTGAACGCGCCACCGACGCCGAGCTCCGCGATCGCGCGCCACCAGCCGTCGCGGTTGGCGCCGCACTCGTAGCCGAACCCGCGCAGGTAGTCGCGCCTGTCACCGAGCAGGTTGCGGTAGCGGGGGATGTACGACGGATTCGGCCGTCGGCCGTAGAGGTACTGGTCCTCCAGCCCTTCCATGCGTCCCTGAGCGCCGACGCGGAAGTGATGGTCCATGAGGTTGTGCCCGAGCTCACCCGAGGTACTTCCGAGCCCGCCCGGCCACACGTCCGTGGCTGAGCGCAGCAGGAGCCACGTCGAGTTGAGCGTCGATGCACAGAGGAACACGACCTTTGCCGTGAAGTCCGTCCACTCGCTCGTGACGGCGTCGAGTACGCGAACGCCGGTCGCACGCTTGCGGTCCTTGTCGTACAGGACCTCTGACGCGATCGCGAACGGCTTGAGCGTCAGGCGCCCCGTCTTCATCGCGGCCGGCAACGTCGACGATTGCGTACTGAAATACGCGCCCCATGGGCAGCCGAGCCAGCATGCGTCCCGGTACTGGCATGCACTGCGGCCCGGGAGGGGCTGCGTCAGGTTCGCGGTTCGGCTCGAGATGAGCCGGCGTTTCCCGTCGAACAGCTTCGGCAGCTTGTCGGCGACGAGCTGCTCGGCGCAGTTGAGCGGCATCGCCGGCTGGAACTCGCCGTCCGGAAGCTGCGGGAGTCCCTCGATCGAGCCGGCAATCCCCGCGAACCGCTCCACGTGGCTGTACCACGGCGCGATGTCCGCATAACGAATCGGCCAGTCGGTGCCGATCCCTTCGCGCGCGTTGGCCTCGAAGTCGATGTCGCTCAGCCGAAAGCTGCAGCGTCCCCACATGAGCGAGCGCCCGCCGACCTGGTAGCCGCGGTACCAGTCGAAGCGCTTGACCTCGGTGTAGGGCGAGTCCTGGTCGGACGCCCACCAGTCGAGGTTCTTTTCGTTGAGCGGGAAGTCTCTCTTCAATACGGGATACGCGTCCTCCATGGCGCGCGTTCGTCCGCCGCGATGCGGGTACTCCCACGGCCCCTTCGTCGCGTTCACGTAGTCCTTGACGTGCTCGACGTTCTTGCCGCGCTCGAGCAGCAGTACTCGCAGTCCTTTCTCCGTGAGCTCCTTGGCGGCCCAGCCGCCGGAAATTCCGGACCCTACGACGATCGCATCGTACTGTGGTGATTGCACACGTTCCTCCATCGCGATGACGCCGCACTGAAGGCGGCAGACAGTTGCGAATATCGCGTGGCGAGTTCGTGATGGCGAGGTTGTCGCCGAGTCGAGCTGAAGCTCGCGGACGACAGCCCGTGAATGAGTGTGGACGTCGGGCTGGGTCGCTCGAGGGCGCTCGAGCCCCTCTATCGGGACGCGCGGTTACAGTCATCAGTTTCTAGTCATACAGTCGTCGGCATTCCGGTACTGACTGATCTACAGGCCACCGTAAGACTGGCAACTGATGACTGCAAACGCGCGTCCCGATAGAGAGGGGCATTCACGCACCACCGAGCCCGTCCGACGCACGCACTCATTCATGACCGACGGTGCGCCCCGATGGCCGGGCGCCTCAGCGGACCCGCACCACGACGTCGGTGAGCTGCTCCGGAATCGGCCCCTGCCTCGGCATCCCGAACCTCAGCGTCAGCTCACCCGCCTCGCGCGGCGTGAGCTCGACGTCGATGATCTCACCCGGCGAGAACGTGAGCGTCGCCGGTTGCACCTTCACCTGCGATGCCGGGAGGTCGGCCCCATCCTTCGCCACCACGCGCCATTCGACTGGCTGACCGCCAGCGAGCAGGGAGATGACGGCCGTGTAGTCGGTGCGGATGTTGATCAGGCGGAAGCGATACGTCGTCCCGGCGTGAAGCTCGATCGGGTCCGGCGTCGTGCGCCCATTCAGCATCGCGGGCGGAAATGGGCCGCGGATCAAGTTCGCCGTCGGCCCGGCGTCGCTGACGAGCAGGACGCGATCGGTTCCCGGATCGTAACGCTTCCCGCGCTCGACGACCACGATCGAACCATACAACCCCGATCCGATCTGCTGGAACTCGTTGAAGTGCGAGTGATACATGAACGTCCCGGCGCGTGGCGGTGTGAAGTGCACGGTGAGCGAATCGCCAGGAGGAATCGCGGGAAGCACCGACGTGTTCATGCCGCTCCAGCCCGGGACGCCGTCCGGGAAGCTCTCGAGCTCGATCCCGTGCCAGTGCACCGCGGCGGGTTCCGCTGACCGGTTGATCACGGTGATGGCGACCGGCTGATCCTTCTCGAGCACGAGCGTGGGGCCCGGCAGCGGCAGGGCTGCCGTGTCGGCCTCCTGCGGCGAGCCGCCGAGGACGTACGCGTAGCCCGGCTGCGTCCCGTGGACGTTAGGCTTCGACCGCACGATGAGCCGGATGGGCCGATAATCGCGCGCGGGTTTCGGGGTTTCTCCTCGAGGCGATACCCGAATGCCGAGCACGAGGCCGGCCATATCGTGCCCGCGGGCTGCCTTCTGGTGGTCGTGGCCGTTCGCGTGGTGCGCGCCGCCGTCCGCCTGGTGCGAGTGAGCGGTCGCGACGGCGTCCGGATTTCCGCCGCCTAACGCCACGTGATGCGAGATGTGCCCGGCAAAGTGGCAGTGGAAGATCCAGTTGCCGGGCCGACTCGGCGACCAGGAGATCGCCATCGTCGCGCCCGCCACGAGCCGCTCGGTCACCGCCGTGCGTCGCTCGTCGCGTGCGTAGCTGGTGTAGCGAGCGCCATCACCCACGGCATCCACACTGAAGTAGAAGCCGTGGAGGTGCATCGGGTGCTCGAGGCCCGTGAGGTTGATCCACCGCCACCGGAGCGAATCCCCCTGCGCGACGTCGATGCGCTCGGTGTGCGGCCATGACCGGCCGTTGATGACGAGCGTCGCGCGCCCGAGACCGCTTGCACTCGTCGAGTCCAGGATGAACCACCAGCCAATCACGAACACCCGGTCGCCCTCGTCGGTGATGCTGCCCTGCGGATCGACGATGATCGCGCCGTTGAGCTGCGTGTCCTCGGTGCTTCGACCGAGGATCGGCGCACGTCCGGTTCTTCCCGCGTAGTAATACGTACCGGGTTCCGAAGCGGTGAATCGCACGGCTCGCATGCCACCGGCCTCGACGCGAACCGTGTCGCTTGCCAGGCCGCGGCGCTGCCCGAGGCCGAATACCGTGAGAGGTTTCGCGAGCGAGTTGCGGAGCGTAACGCGCACATCGGTGCCGGCGGGAACGCGGATGAGCGGCCCGGGGTTCTGGAGTGGACCACCCTCTTCGGCGAACGCGGCGACAGGAAGCGCGGGACCCTTCTCGCCTTCCGGATACCACATGCCGTTTCGCGCCTCGAGGCGAAGGGTGAGGATCCCGTTCTCGAGTCGGCCCGCGGGCGATCGGTTGTCGTTGATGCTGATAGGTCGAGCGGTGGGTTCGGCGCTCGCGACCGACTGTGCAGGTGCGAGCGGTGTCTGGGATTCAGCGTGCCAGGCGATCCCGGCAAGTAGTACGGCGCCGGCGACGGTCGACCGGGCGACGTGCTGAGCCGTGGTGGTGAGCGACGAGATCGCGCGCCGCGACTGCGGGCGCGCGTGGCCTTCATGAGACATCCGTCCTCCGTGATTAGAGGCCGTTCACATTGTTGTTCTGCGCGCTGAAGATTTCCGCGTCAGGACTCCGGTGGGATCGGACGCGCGACTGGATTTCGGCAGTGGAGAGGGCGGGCGGGTGCCCTCACCGGAGACAGGGAGCGGGCCTGCCTGGAGGCAGGTCTGGCGAGAGCCGGGTCCCGGTGCTGTGCCCGGGTAGCGACAGCCCCGCCCGTCGCAGCATCGTTGCCGACCGGGCCGACCACTTTCATCAGCCGTTTACGGAGGGTTCTCGAATGCACCTCTCGCACGCGGTCGTGTACGTCGATGACGGCACCGTGCCTGCGGTGCTCGAGTTCTACGAGCGGGCGTTCGGCCTAACGCGGCGCTTCTACGACGCGACGTATCAGTACGCGGAGCTGGTCTCTGGTCCGGCGACGGTGGCGATCGCGGCCCACGCCGCGGGGGAGCTCATGATGCCGGGCGCGTACAGATCACCGGGGCCGGGGTCACGCGTCGTCAACACGGAGCTCGCGTTCACGCTTGCCGACGTTCAGGGCGCGTTCGATCGCGCGGTTGCGGCGGGCGCCGAGCCGATCACGGCGCCTTACGCGGTGCCGTGGGGGCAAACGGTCGCGTACGTCCGGAGCGTCGAAGGCACGATCATCGGCCTGTGCACGCCGCTTCCCGTGACGCCGCCCGCGGCCGACACCTCGCTCGAGAGTGGCCTGACGAGGTAGGATCAGACACAGGCGATGACCCAAGACCTCGAGGAGAACCACGGGCCGGGTGACGCTTCGTTTGAACTCGGTTGAGGGAGCGCAGCACCTGGCTCGCGCATCCGACGCATCCAGAACGAGGGGTGAAACGGATGAGAGGATGAGAGACATCATCCCGAGCGAGTGAGAGCTCCTCCCGCCGGACCGTGGATGAAGGGGAACGGCGCCGCGGGGACGCCCCTCCTCCCCACGAGCGGTTCCCATCACGTCACGGCCCCGGCGCGAGGGCGCGTCCCGGACGGGGAGCGATCCCCCTCA